>NZ_JBWHYQ010000017.1:0-127171 GCF_056322905.1 Lysinibacillus sp. G1-3 | reverse complement strand
CAAGTAAGTAAGATCCCTCAAAGACGATGAGGTAGATAGGTTCGAGGTGGAAGTGTGGTGACACATGGAGCTGACGAATACTAATCGATCGAGGACTTAACCAAAATGTTTGAAACATTCAATGCACCGTTTATCCAGTTTTGAAAGAATAAAAACTATTAAAAATATACTTGCAACTTCAATAAAGATATGTTATAATAAGTATTGTCTTTCAAAATAGTCTAGTGATGATGGCAAAGAGGTCACACCCGTTCCCATACCGAACACGGAAGTTAAGCTCTTTAGCGCCGATGGTAGTTGGGGGCTTCCCCCTGTGAGAGTAGGACGTCGCTAGGCTATATGATAAAATTATTCCGAAGTAGCTCAGTTGGTAGTAGCACCTGACTGTTAATCAGGTTGTCGCAGGTTCGAGTCCTGCCTTCGGAGCCATTCTTGGAGAGTTGTCCGAGTGGCCGAAGGAGCACGATTGGAAATCGTGTAGGCGGTTAACACTGTCTCAAGGGTTCAAATCCCTTACTCTCCGCCAGCACTTTAAGGATTTTTCATTCCAAACGATGGCCCCTTGGTCAAGTGGTTAAGACACCGCCCTTTCACGGCGGTAACACGGGTTCGAATCCCGTAGGGGTCACCATTTAATACCCAGATGGAGGATTAGCTCAGCTGGGAGAGCATCTGCCTTACAAGCAGAGGGTCGGCGGTTCGAGCCCGTCATCCTCCACCATTATTTAAATAAATCACCTTATTATCGCGGGGTGGAGCAGTGGTAGCTCGTCGGGCTCATAACCCGAAGGTCGTTGGTTCAAATCCGGCCCCCGCAACCAAAATGGTCCCGTGGTGTAGCGGTTAACATGCCTGCCTGTCACGCAGGAGATCGCCGGTTCGATCCCGGTCGGGACCGCCATTTATTTTTAAAAATATGGGTCAGTAGCTCAGTTGGTAGAGCATTAGATTGAAGCTCTAAGTGTCGGCGGTTCGATTCCGTCCTGACCCACCATATTTTTTTGCCGGTGTAGCTCAGTTGGTAGAGCAACTGACTTGTAATCAGTAGGTCGTGGGTTCGACTCCTATCGCCGGCACCATGATTTTCCCGGAGGGGTAGCGAAGTGGCTAAACGCGGCGGACTGTAAATCCGCTCCTTAGGGTTCGGCGGTTCGAATCCGTCCCCCTCCACCAGTTTTAATCTAATAGGGGCATAGTTCAACGGTAGAATAGAGGTCTCCAAAACCTTTGGTGTGGGTTCGATTCCTACTGCCCCTGCCAATTAATTAATTTCATGGCGGTTGTGGCGAAGTGGTTAACGCACCTGATTGTGGTTCAGGCATTCGTGGGTTCGATTCCCATCAGTCGCCCCATTTAATTTAAAACAATAAAAAATATAGTAATATGGCGGTTGTGGCGAAGTGGTTAACGCACCTGATTGTGGTTCAGGCATTCGTGGGTTCGATTCCCATCAGTCGCCCCATTTATATATTTAACTTTTGGGGTATAGCCAAGCGGTAAGGCAACGGATTTTGATTCCGTCACGCCCTGGTTCGAATCCAGGTACCCCAGCCATTTATTGCGGAAGTAGTTCAGTGGTAGAACACCACCTTGCCAAGGTGGGGGTCGCGAGTTCGAACCTCGTCTTCCGCTCCAATTATTATGGCGGCATAGCCAAGTGGTAAGGCACAGGTCTGCAACACCTTTATCACCGGTTCAAATCCGGTTGCCGCCTCCATAATTTATTTCTTAATCGGATTTTCCGATTTTTTTTATCTCCATTATGCCGGTGTGGCGGAATTGGCAGACGCGCACGACTCAAAATCGTGTTCCTTTGGAGTGTCGGTTCGACCCCGACCACCGGTATCATATTTAGTAAAGAATCCTTGATATACAAGGGTTCTTTTTTTATTGTAGTAAATTTGTAGAAACATTTAAGATCCACTCAAAATCTATTTTGATTTGAGTGGATTTTTTTATATCAACATGGATTGTTTATATTCATTAAAGAATGTTTAACAATATTCGTCTGAAATTCTTTTATATCATATAGGTACTTAAAATTTCAAATAAAGCAATTCTCAAAATATGAACGAAAGCCAGCAGAGATTGATTTGTATACTTTTATAAAGAGTGATAGAGTTAATAACTACTAAAAGAGATTTTTTCAAAATATTGAAGATGATAGGAATGATAGCTCTAAACTGAACGAAATTAAGAATTATACAGATTAAGTAGTTTAGGCGATGTTTAATCATGCTGATTGGAAACAAACAATGATATAGGGAACCTAAGAACTGATGGAAAGGAGAATTTATAATGATAAAGAGTGGCAAAAAGGCAAATAGTAAGGCACTTACTGTTATTCTAATGTTGTTGGTAATAATGTTCTTTGTAGTACCATCGAGCAATGCATTTTTTGTTAATAAAATGATGATAGATGATAACAATAGCGAACGTATAAAGGTGGCTGCCTCAGATTTAGTTATACCAACTAGAGATAGTATTATAAGCGATGGTTATCCAATAAATGAAGATGGGCAAACGTATGGTCCTAATATGGAAAACTTAATGCTTGTTGAACCTGAATTAATGTTGGCAGAAGGTGAGAACGGTGTATTAGGATATATTTATCAGCCTGATGGCATATCTTCGCCAAATAAGGTAGATGAATATAATAAATCATTTAAAAAATCGACGCCATTATATTTACATGATGGTAAAACGATTATTGGTACATTTTATTTTTATTAGTATTTTTATAAATAGAGTCCAAGATTCTAATAGCTAACATTGTAATTTAGATAATTTTACGTAGTCGCTTTCCAATCCTGAAAAACTTACAAAAGAAAAAGTATAAGCAATGTCTCTTAGTGATGTTATTGCTATTATGACAGGAGGTAAATTATGAAAAAAATTAAAATGTTAAAATTAGTAACTACAGCGTTGATTTCTATTTTTATGACAATGTCTTATTTTAATGTAAGCGCTTTCGCGGCGCAAGCTAGTAGTCAGCCACAGAGTGTAACAGTATATGGTTATACATATACATATGCTTCTCACGTTGGATATTAAATGATAATAGTGTTGGTTTTCAATGGATAGTGATAGCAGGTACAGTTATTGTTCTTGAAGTAACTAGGTGTTATTTAATAAGAAAAGATAATAAAAAAGTAGATTGAAATCGAAAATAACAGGAGGTGATAAAATGAATAATTTAAAAAAATGATGTCAAGTGTGTTGTGTTCAAGTTTATTTGTTGCTGGTCCAGTTAGTATTTTTACAAAAGGTAGCATTAAGCTACCCATTAATTTATTTCACCGGTTTCTAATTTCTCGTTTAAAGCTATATAATCCTTTTTGGAAAAAGTTATTGTTACTCTATCTAATCTATTTCCACCAGGATATAAAAGTAATTGCTGATTAAATTTTATACCTAAAGGTCCAACCGTTTGATAAATAAGATTTAGAATTTTAAAACATTCCAAATCTACTCCTTCTTTCAAATGATTTTTAACAGTAATAGTAACCACATCTTCGACTTCAATAAATCTAGGTTTTCGAGGAGAAATATTGTGTGCTTTACAAAGTCTTTTTATCATATTTTGGTAATAATCTTGTTGTTCCATTTAGACCACCTCTCTTACATGTTAGCATTATAAAGTGATAAAGAATATAGAAATGGAGGTTGTATTATGAAAAAATGTTTTTTATCAGTAGTTTTTATGGTTTTTTCTTTAGTTTTAGTTTCACCGGTATTTGCAAGTGAAACAGATACTCTGGTATTAGAAGATTTCATTGAAAAAGGTGAAATCATATATATGGACGAGAAAATAACAGTTAGAAGTTTTGGAAATGATCAAGAAGTTTCTGATGCTATTTTTAATCACCCTGATAGTGTCACAGCAACTAACGAGAATCCTATTTTGCGTTCATCAATTACTGGTCCTGGAGGTCGAGCAAGTATTGTAGATGCTGAATCAGGTCGAGCTGTATTTTGGTCTGTTAAGCCTGCCACAGCTTGGCATATAATTTTTCTGGTACTGTAAAATTAAGATACCATTCTGGTTTTGCTAGAGATGTAAGTGTTGGTGGTATGGGAGCTTTAGGTTCAACTGTAAGTGGTATGGTAACAATGAATAAAAATAATGGTGGGGTTGCATACCTTGAAGGTACAGCATACGCAATCTCTGGTGATAAATACACAATTTTACCGGAGTACACACTTCATTTAGACCAAACTGAATAAAAATCAGTGGAAATCTAATGATTTTAAGCAATTCAAATTTTTAGGGGAATTACATCTGGTTGTGTTTTCTATACTTTCTAAATCAAATCGCTCACCTTACCGTTCACTATTCTAATACCAGTATTTAGTTGGGGAGTCTTTTTCGCTGCTTTAGCGTAGTAGTATGGTTAATATATTGTAGGAAAAGACATAATGCCTGTTAGGTAGCATTTACGAAGAATAGAGAGGGTATGATTATGAACAGACACTTTTTTATTGCGGTTCCACTTCCATCAGACATTAAAGCAGCTCTTCATGTGAGATGTGAAAAATTAAAAACAGACTTTCATTTTAAACGATGGGTTCATCAGGAAGATTATCACATCACTTTGGCTTTTTTAGGTCATGCGGATGAAGAGCAATTACAAGCTGTGATGAATGAAGTGAGGGGAAATCTTCTAAATGTTTCTCCATTCGAATTAAAAATTCAAGGTTTCAATACTTTTGGAAGAAAGGAGTATCCAAGAATTTTATGGGCCGATCTGCTCGAATCTCAGCAATTAAATGTTGTGCAAGAAATAGTATACCAAGACTGTATGAAGGTTGGATTTGAATTAGATAAGAAGCCCTTTGTCCCCCATATAACTGTTGCAAGAAAGTGGGATGAAGCATGTGGGAAAATTTCGTCAGAGGCATTGATGGAAGATAATTTTCAGCTTCCTGAATTTCTAGTAGAAGAAGTGGTTTTGTACGAATCAAAAATTGAAGAAACCCCAAAATATTATAAAAAAGCTGTCATTCGTTTAGAGGGCCAATAAATCTGTCAAAAGCCTACTATAATAATGATGAATTTTACAATAAGCTCGTAAACCTAAAAAGAAAAGGTTTATGAGCTTTTTTTGATCAATTATGCCTCGGCATAATTGCGTCCGGAATCGGCTTTGTGCTTGAACAAGGAACTCCTTTCTGACTCCGTGACATCCGCCGGAGGCTTTAACTTCTTTCAGCGGGTGTTTGGAAACCCGCTGAAAGAAGTTAAAAACATTTCATAATTAATAATTAGTTCATCTTCCGTTCATTTAAGGAGTTTATGCTAAGGATGTAAAAAGGAACGGAGGAGTTAACGATGAATCTTGCGTGGAAAGAAATTAAGAAGAATAAAGTAAGATTTTTAATATTAGGGTCAATTGTTTTTTTAGTTAGTTTATTAACTTTTATTATTTCTGGTTTGGCGAACGGACTGTCTCAAGATAATGCCGCTCTAATTAAGGATTTACCACAAGGTCAATTTTATATGAATGGGGATGCAGATCAAACATATAATCTGTCAAAAATAGATAATCGTACACAAAATGAAATATTGAGCAAAGAAAAAGATGCAGTAGCTTTTTCATTACAAATGGGCTTTTTAAATGATCAGGACAATAAGCAGCAAAGCGTTGCCTTTGTTACATCGACCGATTCAGCGTTATTTGAAAATGTGGAACATGAGGAAGTCATATTAGACAGCTCGATGCAAGATAAAGGAATTAAAGTAGGAGATACATTAACGAATAGTCTATTTGGTGGCAATTTTGTAGTAAAGGGATTTGTCGACCAAAAGAAATATAGTCATGCACCTGTTGCCTACATTAATAAAGAGGATTATAAAGAAATTTACCGTGTGGATGAAATGCAGATGATTTTCGTACCAGACGGAGATGCTTCAAAAGAATTTACTGGATTAGAATCATTTTCAAATAAAGAATTTCTTAACACAATCCCAAGCTATAACGCAGAACAAATGTCTTTGAATATGATTATTTGGTTTCTAGTAGTCATTAGTGGGATGCTGTTCGCCATCTTCTTCTATATGATGAATGTCCAAAAAATCGGCTTATACGGAATTTTAAAGGCGATTGGTTTGAAAACAAGTAAGTTATTCAAAATGATATGGACACAGATGGCCATCATTACAGTTATTTCACTTGTTTTATCTGTAACCTTTAGCCAGGCCTTTAATCTGATAGCGCCAAAAGGAATGCCATTTACTTTAACGATTGCGACAACAACTCAATTATCGATCGTATTCCTAATTATTGGATTTGTAGGCGCTACAATTTCAGCATTCCAAATTAAAAAAATTGAACCATTACAAGCGATACAGCAAGGAGAGGCTTAGTATGACTTTATTTAAAATCGATGAAGTTAGAAAAACGTTTACGAATGGCGAGGTAGAGGAGGAAATACTTAAAGGGATAGATCTTTCATTAAAAGAAGGAGAAATAACTGCATTGGTAGGTGCATCTGGTTCCGGTAAAAGTACACTTTTGACAATTGCGGCAGGACTTCAGCCTGCAACAGATGGATATGTTATATTTGAAGGAAAAAACCTGTCTATTATGAACGCTGAGGAGGTTCGAAAAGTACGAGCAAGTGAATTTGGGTTTGTCTTTCAATTTGCACACCTCGTACCTTTCCTTACAGTTGAGGAACAGCTGCTACTAATGTTAGATGTTTCTGAATCAAAATTAAAGAAACAGGAACAAAAAAATGAAGTTAATCGATTACTAAAATTAGTTGGGATGGACCATCGGAAAAATTCTTATCCTTCTTCATTGTCAGGAGGGGAGAAGCAACGTGTTGCCATTGCTCGTGCGATCATTCATAAACCGAAAGTTCTATTCGCAGATGAACCAACTGCAAGCTTAGATTCACAACGATCAAAAGAGGTTATGTTCCTAATTAAGGATTTAACTAAAACGTTAAACATTACAACTTTAATGGTGACCCATGATGAAGAGATGCTTACTTATACGGATCGTATTATAAAAATGAGCGATGGTGTCATTTTGCATGATGTTATTTAGATCGAGTAGTAGAAAGCCACAACCACAGCTTTTTGATGGTTGTGGTATTTTTTTGAATCAATGGATGATTTCAGTCTAGGCGCAAATTACGAAATATTTTTAAAAGCCTAGTGTTAAGTTACCAAATCGATAAACGAAAGCAGCATATTGTAGAAGGAAAGGAGGAGGTGATTTGAAATGACGTTTGTTATTGCCTTAATAATTGTATTAGTAGGGTTAATAGCGGGATTCCAATTAAGCGAAGGACGGTCAGAAAAAGGGAGATATATCATTTGGGGTATCATTATAATGATTGCGTTTGCACCATTTTTATCATATTTAATAGGCGTATTGTATGGATTATTGGTTAGAAATGGTTGGGCAGCATCGATTATGATGGTTTTATTTCCTATAATTTTTATCATAGGTCTTATTATTTTATTCTTAGGTATTTATAAGAAAAATGAAGAAGAGCATAATAACTAGCTACTTGTCTCTTAAAAGGGGTTAATTCGTTCAGTGTTTTTGTTATCTAAATTAGAAAGGTAAAAAGCCGCGACAATCCTAGAATTGTTTTTGAGATGAAGTGTAAATAAAATTTCAGCGAAGGAGACATATGCCTTCGTGTCCAACATCCTATTTTTTTCCGTGATGCGGATCATGCCTTGCCGACGGAAAAGTATAGCGGTTTTTTACCATCTGGAAGAAAGCTTTTACATTAAGTAATTATGTTATTCGAGCTTTTCGGCTTACTTTACAGACCATCCTCATTAATGCCTTGTGTAACGAAGGGAAGATCGTAAAAATAACATCCATTGTTTTACGCATTGGCATAGGACAAATAATAGGCTTATTTTTGTGCACGCCTGCAATAGCGATTTTTGCTAGTTGCTGTGGAGACATCATTTTTTGTTTTTTCAATTGTTTGGACATCGCTGTTTTATCAATATTAATAGCAGTTGCTTTATCAAAAATAGGTGTATCAACAAAAGTCGGACAGAGGGTACTTACCTTGATGCCAAATTCCTCAGCTTCATAGTGTAGTGATGTTGTTAAGCCCACAACAGCATGCTTCGTAGTTGAGTATGCAGCTGATATAGGAGATGGTCCCAACCCTGCAGCTGATGATGTATTGATGATATGTCCAAAACCTTGTTTCTTCATGATTCGATACCCAACTTGTGTACCATAAACAATGCCCCATAAATTAATAGCTACAACGTCTTTCCAATCGTCAATTGACATATCATAAATTTCACCATACATAGCTATACCAGCATTATTGAACAAATAATCTAATCGTTGAAATTCCTCATGTACATTTGTAATGACATGTTCAACATTTTCGAAATCGCTTACGTTTAATTCAACAAATCGAGCATTTGAAGTATCTTTATTTAGTTCTGCCTCTAGAAGACGTCCATCATGTTCGTTAATATCTGCAATAATGACAAATACATGTCGACTTACTAACTCTTTGCAGATAGCCTTCCCTATACCGGATACACCGCCTGTAACAATCGCAACCTTTCTCATAATCATCACCTCTCGTATGAATTCCTTAATGGACAGGGTCTTCCTACAATTGAAGTCGTTTAATGAAAGCTGAGTATTCTTCGACGACAAGCTCTGCTCCTTTACTATTTAAATGAATGCCATCCAAAGTTAAATGTAGCCCTCTCTTTTTGGATAATCGATCAATCCGCAAAGGGTTTTTATACAACAGTACATCTTTCATCACTCTCATAACATTGGTGTTCACATATTCCGAACTTGTAACATGTTTTAATTGATGTTCAAAAACCTCGTGCATATTTAAAAAGCTAACATTGTCATATTTAGAAGAAATGGAATGAATAATGGAGGAGAGGTCTTTTAATTCCATATTGGGAGTATTTTTTATTTCCTCTCCTATTAAAGTTGGTGTTACTAAAACTACATGTTTAGATGAGGCTAAAATCATTTCTAAAACATTTGCATAGTAATCTTTAAACTCTTGATGATCTTTTGAAACCGGTTGTGCCTGCACTTTCAAAAGTTTAGTGTAGACATCATTGACCCCAATCCAAAGAAAGCTGAGGTCATAATCAGTAGCTAGCTTCGATTTTTCTAAACGACTGTGTAAGCTTTTTACTGTCTCACCTGGTTTACCGAGATTATCAAATTCGATATGTGGATGTTTTGTAGTTAGTAGTTTGAAAAATGAAACCCCAGGTCGACCTTCCGTTAAGCTGTCTCCTATACATGCAATTTTCATTTATATCCCACCTTTTTTTATCTCCTTTAAAAAAATGGTTATTGCCTGGTTAAAGAGTGGCTCAAGTGCTTTCAGCTCCTGCGTATTTGTCAGCTGACATAAACCTCCTAGCCATGTGCCTAGTAGAACTGTCCACTCATCAATATTGCCATGAACAAATTCTCCTCGATCAATACCTTCTTGAAGGATCGCATGATAAGCACCCATCGGTACAATCGCTAAATTGTATAATTGTTTCACGGATTCAGGGCTTGATTTTGGATTGGAAGCTAGTTCTTGCCCGGATCTTAATAAAGGTGTTTGGTAATGATAGAGAACATGCATGGCCATGCCATATAATTTTTCTGTTGCCGTGGAGTAGGTAATTTCTTTCTGCAGCCATTTGTTGTGCCAATCTTGCATTGTTTGTTGAGATAAAAGAACAAAGAGCTTTTCTTTGTTTTCAAAATGATAATAAATATGTCCTTTGCTATAGCCTGAAGCGGTTGAAATATCTCCTACTGATGTTTGATTATAGCCTTTTTGAGAAAACAAACTAACCGCATGTTCCATAATTTCAACTTTTGCTTTCTCGCTATCATAACGTCTTTTATTCAATGATTTACCTCTTTTTTTAATTTGAACGGTCGTTCTAATTTGATTATACAATATTTTACTAATTAATGAATAGTTAAATACCTAATTAATCAAATTTTAACAATCTATACAGACAGCGCCATAAGGCACAATTCGAATGGAGGAAATATTCACCAAACTATTGAACTATAAATTATGCTTCAAACATCAGGAGGGGAATAATATGGGGAGAGTAGTTGGGTTCGAATTAAATAGTCAGGAGCTAGAAAAAGCTGCTGCGTTTTATGCTAAGGTTTTTGGGTGGGAGGTAGCTGCACCTAATTGGGAATATTGGGGCGTAACAACTGGGGATGATAATAAATCAGGGATTAACGGCGGTAATGCGAAAGGGCCACATGACTATCCTTTTGGAACACGTATTCAAATTGAAGTTGATTCTATTGATGAAGCTATTTCAAAGGCTACGAAAAATGGTGCCGTTATTGTACGAGATAAAATGGAATTTGATGAATTTCACCTTGCTTATTTGGTAAATCCAACTGGATTAGGCTTTGGCATGATTCAAAACAAATAACCTGACACTGATTAACAAGTCTCTGAATGGATTGTGGGTGCTTTTTTGTTAATAAATAGAATTGTAAATAATGTATAAAAAAGTATATTATAAATAATAGAGAAAGGGAGGGGAAGAAATGAAACAAATGTTGAAAATGGTATGTGCACTATTATGTTTGGTTAATACCGACTGAAAGTGTATATGCAGCGAGTTTCAAAGATGTGCCCAAGGATGATACATTGATAACTGAAATTGATTACCTAGTGGAAAAAGGAATTATTAATGGCTATCCTAATAACCTATTTAAACCAAATACATATGTAACGAGAGCACAGGTAGCTGTCATGCTAACACGTGCTTTAGGAATGCAAACGACGGATGTCAAAGATCCAAAGTATCAGGATGTACCTACTACATATCCTTACTATAAAGAAATTGCTGCAGTGCAAAATGCTAGAATTTTCGATTCTGCACAGAAATTTAATCCGAATGCAACTCTTTCAAGAGGGGACATGGCGATTGTGTTGCAAAGAGCATTTAAAATAAAGGGATCTGAGACAAGCTATTTTACAGATGTTTCAGCTAAGACAAGAGGCTATAAGGAAATCTCAGCAATTTCTAGTAATAATATAACAAAAGGATATGATGATGGTTCATTTAGGCCCAATTTACCTTTAACGCGAGCGCATTTTTCAGCATTTTTAGCTCGTGCATTAACGCTATCGAATCCAAATCTAATAAAAGATAAGGCGTATGACTACACGTATTCGCATTATTCGTTGAAAGACAAAAAACAGTATACGTTAAACTATCAGTATAGTCATTATGACGATAAGAATGATGTGTGGACAATAACTGATTTGAATTCGGAAAAGTTTTTTGATGAAGAGCTTTTATTTAGCGTGAGCGAGGCTTATGCTCAAGTAATAGCCAGCTATGAAAGTATGCATTACGATTTACATTTGGATTTACCCCTTAGAATTGGTGTGATTCAACATGAGAATGGTGGCGTGGAAAGTTCAGGAACCCGAATTACAGTTAAAACAACAGATGGTACTATCCAAGCAGGTGGTGTCAATTATAATAATGTAATTGTTCTAGAAGAAAAGTCCATATACAGTGATGGAGTTTCAACATATTACTTTGTCGATGGTATCGGTTTAGTTAAGGAGCTTTACAATGATGTTGTTATTTATGAGTTGCTTGAACGTACAGCCAATTAAATGTTAACCAAAGGAAAAGCAAGTCTCCTATGAACGAGGAGGCTTGCTTTTTATCATGAAGCATCTAATCTAATGTAATATGAAAAAAACGATGAAGTGCTTGTCGCCAATCCTTTTCGTTATGAGTTGAATAGGTCGTTAAGGATTGTCCCTCGTAGATTCGGAATTCATTGTTAAGCATTGTGTGTCGTCCGCGAGGGGTACGAATCATAGCAATTTTATTTTTTTGTATAGAAAGTCTTGGCGCAAACTTTGCATCGTTAGCGTCATCGAAAAAACTATATAGTAAACGCCAATCGTGTTTTGTTTGTTCGTATAGCATCCAGCCGTTCACTTCATCTCGTTCAATTTTATAAAGTTCATTACCTTCACGGTGTTGATGCCCAGCTATTAGTGGCACTGGTTTACAAGGAGCTACTGCACCTACCCCAACATCTGAAATATATGATTGCCCAGCAAAATGGACAAGCAATAGCTGGTGCATAGGTACATCCTCAACAGGAGTATCTGCTTCAACATTGCGCCAAAACTGTGCATAGCGATTGGTTACAGAAAATCCAAGCTCGCGAAGTAGCCAACTAAATAAAATATTTAGTTCAAAGCAATTGCCTCCACGATGTTGAATAATAATTTTATGAAAAAGGTCAGGGATAGCGAAGGAGATGCCATATTTCAAGGCAACATCTAGGTTCTCATAAGGAATTATATGTAGATGTCTCGTTTGGAGCTGACCAAGTAGCTTAATGGAGGGCTCTAAAGATCCTTGAAATTGAATAAGTTTTAAATATTGCTGTATTTGTGAATTCATAATATCGCCTCACTCCTTATTAAATAACATAACCGAAATGGCTTAAGAATACACGTGATTATTAGTAAGAAAATAATAGAAAAATAGGGAAATAACTTGTAAAATTAAAATATTAGCTACTATAAGAATAATATTCCCTATTAGTCTAGTTAATAATAATGATTGTAAGGTAGGTATACGAATGACAAGCGAAATTAAATGCGAAATGAAATGGATAGAAGTAAATTCATACGATGAAATGAGCGAAGTAGCAGCGGATATTTTCACTAAACAATTACAAGCAAAGCCAGCAAGTATTTTAGGATTAGCAACTGGTGGTTCTCCTGTAGGAATGTATAAGGAATTAGTGAAGCGCCAACAAGCTGGAAATATTTCTTTTAACGACGTAATCACTTTTAACCTAGACGAATATGTAGGTCTCGACCAATCAAGTCCCGCAAGTTATTGGACATTTATGCATGAGAACTTATTCAATCATGTAGATATTAAGGAAGAAAATATACATTTACCAAATGGCAAGGCAGAAAATTTAGATGAAGAGTGTGTCGCTTATGATGCTCGAATCAAGGAAGCGGGAGGCATTGACCTTCAGCTATTAGGCATCGGCGTTAACGGACATATTGGCTTTAACGAACCGGGCACATCTTTCGAATCTCTGACTAATATCGTAGAGTTAACAGAATCTACACGCACAGAAAATGCCATCTATTTTGATGATTCTAAGGATGTACCGACGCACGCTATTACAATGGGCATTCAATCTATTATGAATGCCAAGGAAATCGTCCTGATTGCATTTGGTGAAAAAAAACTAGAGGCTATGGAAAAATTAAAAAGTGGGATCATCACTGAAGATTTCCCAGCAAGCCAATTATTAAACCATCCGAATGTAACGATTATTTACGGCGGAACAAAATAGAAATGAAGCGTTAAGCGTAGACTTTATTTTATTTGAAGTCTGCGCTTATTTTATTGGATTCGAAGGGATGGGGATAGGAACCAGAGCGACGGAAAGAAGAGTCAAGGAGACGTATAGAAATGATGGCGACGGAAAGAAGGGCCAAAGCGACGGGTTGAAAGGCGAGAGCGATGGAAAGAAGAGTCAAGGAGCCGGATAGAAATGATGGCGACGGAAAGAAGGGCCAAAGCGACGGATAGAAAGGCGAGAGAGACGGAAAGAAGAGTCAAGGAGACGGATAGAAATGAGGGTGACGGATAGAAAGGCGAGAGAGACGGAAAGAAGAGTCAAGGAGACGGATAGAAATGAGGGTGACGGATAGAAAGGCCAAAGTGACGGATAGAAAGGCGAGAGCGACGGAAAGAAGAGCACAAGTGACGGATAGAAATCAGAGTGACGGAAAGAAGGGCCGAAGCGACGGATAGAATCGATAAAGCGATGGATAGAGAAGCCCAAGCCGTGGATAGACTCGCCAAGATCGTGGATAGAACCTCCGCAGAGACGGATAGAATTAGAAACAAAAAAAGGTGGGTATTCACCCGGACATTTAAAGATTATAGGCACTAGCTTCGCCACTAATCAATGCTACAATATTATCTATATGCTAGAATGAGAAAAACAATAGGAGGGGTTAGGGTGAAAAGCACCGTACCACATTTAGAAAAGGGCGATACAGTTGGTCTTGTGGCTTTATCAAGTCAAGTAGAGCCCGAAAAACTAGGAGATGCAATAGCCTTTCTTGAAGAGTTAGGTCTTAACTATATAATTGGGGATACGATTCAGGCAAAGCACGATTATCTTGCAGGTAATGATGAGGAGCGTCTGGCTGACTTTCATGAGATGGTGAGAAATCCAGAGGTGAAGGCAATTTTTTGTGTTAAGGGGGGCTATGGCTCTGCACGAATTGCGGAAAAGATTGACTACGGATTACTTGAGGAAAATCCGAAAATCTTCTGGGGCTTCTCTGATCTTACATATTTACATTGCGCGATTAATGAATATGCTAATTTAGTGACGTTTCATGGACCGCTCCTTATGTCTGTAGATAGAATAGATGATGTATCAAAGAAAATGTTTTTACAGTTATTTTCACCGATGGAATTACAGTATACGGAGGATATTGCCCCGTTAACAACGATTGCACCTGGTGTTGCTCGTGGTCAGATTATTGGTGGCAATTTACGTCGTCTTGTTAATACAATAGGTACTAAATTTGAAGTGCGCACGGAAGGTAGAATTTTATTGATTGAGGAGCTAGCGGAGACGATCCCTCATATTGATTCTATGCTACAGCAATTAAAACAAGCGAGAAAGCTTGAGCAATTAGCAGGTGTTATGATAGGTTCCTTTACGCAAACGGAAGCGGATGAAGCGGCACTAATGACTTTAATGAAGGAATATTTTGCGGATTTAGGCGTTCCAGTTGTAGCAGGCTTTAAAATCGGCCATGAAGCAACGAATATTGCTATTCCATTAGGAGTAGATGCCATTTTAGATGCACAGGAAAAGGTATTGAAGATTTTGCCTGGTGTGCATTAAAAGAACGCTCAGCACTTTATATTGTGCTGAGCGTTTTACTGTAAGGTTATTAATAAGGCTCTGCGTTATGACCTTTATCCACAGCGTCTTGAGGCGCTTTATCACCATCCATATTGCCAAGTGGCTTTGATGAAGAAGAATCATTCTGAGCTTTTTGTAACCCTTCTTTTAACAAGCGACCATACTCCACATCTGCTTCCTCCGCTAATGCGATCATCGCCTCTTGAATGGCAATATTACAGACAGCTAAATCACGAATTAAGTTTTCAAGCAGTTCATCTCGCTCCCATTGCTCAAAATTGCGATAGGTTTCTCCAGCTTGCTTCGTATTACTTTGACGATCAATGGATTCACGAACGAGATTGCCTTCCACATGTGGTGTATGTTCCTTAGCCGTTTGGGTAGTTTCCTTTAATCCATTTAACATCGAAGGCTCATAGTTAATATGAGGATTTTGTCCAGGAGCTAAATCACGCTTATACATCATTTGACCACCGTTTTGATTGGTTGCTACTCGTTTTTTAGGAGCATTGATAGGAAGTTGTAAATAGTTTGCACCTACACGATGACGCTGTGTATCAGAGTAAGAGAAAGTACGGCCTTGTAGCATTTTATCGTCCGAGAAATCCAATCCGTCCACAAGCACACCTGTACCGAAAGCAGCTTGTTCAACCTCAGCAAAATAATCTTCTGGATTTTTATTTAACACCATCTTACCAACGGGATACCACGGGAATTGATCATTAGGCCAAAGCTTCGTATCATCTAATGGATCAAAATCAAGCTCTGGATGTGGATCGTCCTCCATAATTTGAACGTTAAGCTCCCATTCAGGGTAATCACCGTTTTCAATTGCATCGTATAAATCCTGTGTAGCATGATTAAAGTTTTTCTTTTGGATATCTTCCGCTTCTTTTTGTGTCAAGTTTTTAATGCCCTGTAAAGGTTCCCAATGATACTTTACAAGTACTGCTTTACCTTCACTATTGACCCATTTATACGTATTAACGCCAGAGCCTTGCATCATTCGATAATTAGCAGGAATACCCCATGGTGAATAAATGAATGTTACCATATGGAAGGTTTCCGGAGAACTTGCACAGAAATCAAAAAAACGTTCAACGTCCTGAATATTTGTAATCGGATCAGGCTTAAAGGCGTGAATCATATCAGGGAATTTCATAGCATCGCGGATAAAGAAAATTTTTAAATTATTGCCGACTAAATCCCAGTTACCATCCTCAGTATAAAACTTTACAGCAAAGCCTCGTGGATCTCGTAATGTTTCTGGTGAATGGCCACCATGAATAACTGTTGAGAAGCGCACAAAAACAGGTGTCTGCTTACCCTTCCCCTGAAATACTTTTGCCCTTGTATACTTAGAAATAGGATCATCCCCGACAACACCGTATGTCTCAAAATAGCCATGTGCCCCTGCACCTCGAGCATGAACAACACGCTCAGGAACTCGTTCGCGGTCAAAGTGACTTATTTTTTCTATAAAATCATAGTTTTCAAGGGTTGCAGGTCCTCGATTACTGACAGTTCGTATATTTTGATTGTTAGTAATAGGGTGCCCCTGTCTATTTGTCAAAGTCATGTCATGCTCGTCTGTCGAATCATGTTGTTTTGTCATTGTATAACCCCTTTCTCTTGATATAGCCATTCTGTCCATATTAGGGGAGAACTAGACATGAAAAAACATCTTGCACACAAGATGAGTGAGAGTCAACTAAAGTGAATTATCTAAATATGTTTAAAAAACTGAAAATATTGATTTTGAGTATTTCAATATTGATATTAGTATTTTTTTAAATAAGATATATGGTTGCGTGGGTATAGAATAATGCAAGCAGTCAGGGAGATGTATCAAGTAAGAGATATATCTCTTACTTGATTGTTAGAAACAGATTAATCTTTAAAGAAATTTGTTTATTCATTTTAAGTGGATTATCAAAATATGTTTAAAAACCTGCAAAAGATGATTTTGAAAATTCCGAAATTAATGTTACGGTTATTAACAAGTTTGGGATAAGGGCTGCATGGTGATCATTGCTGATGGGCTTTCACTCTTCCTTAGACATTAGGTAAATTTAGTATCGTGGTTGTGCTAAGTGAACTGAAACTAATTAAAAACAAATGTAATTATAATTTTGTATGCTATCTAAGTAACTATTAATTACAAAATACTTCATGAATGTATTATAAGTATTTTTATATGTTTAGTTTTTCATCAGATTAATAAATGAAGGGTTGAAAAGATTTGTCTTTAAATACGGACTTCAATACGGCAGTAGTTATTTCAATTCTTGTAGGAGTATGTTTTATCGTAAGTGGTTGGTCAATTTGGAAAAAGAAAAGGTTAAATATTATAGCTGGTTATCAAGATTCTGAGTATAAAGGAGACAAAGAAAAGTTAGGGAGAATTAGGGGGATATATTCAATAGTAATTGGCTTACTAATTTTAATTACCCCATTAGGCATTAAATATCTAGGTAATTGGTTTTCATGGGGGTTAGTGGGGATTTTCGTGCTATTAACACTTTTCATTTTGATTCAAATTAATTTTAAAAGCGAGGGATGACTTTAATTTAATATAAGGAGGAGATGAATAACCATGAGTAAATTACTAGACCTCTATGATAGTTGGTGTCCTTTGTGCATAAAAATAAAAAAATATTCAACGATTAGATTGGTTTCATTTGATTGAATTTCAAACAATTAGAGAAGATATTTAAATAGCAAATATAAATTGGTATCTTGGTTCTATATATTTTTTATAAGTTTATTATTTAATTTTTAATTTCTATTATAAGCGCATTATCTCAAAATCCTTTAAGCTTAAAGAAAAAATGATGTAATTATATCTCAAATATTACCGCAAGGATGGGGTTTTTTTAGTAAAACCCAAGAGAAGAATATTTGAGTGTTTATGGAGCAAATAGTAAACACTCTCCTAATTTGCCCAATGAAAATGTCAAATTTATTTGGCATAAACAGATTTGGAAGGGTACAAGGACCAGAAATAGGCTTATTTTTTTTGCAAACTTCAAGAGGAAGATTTTGAAATTATGATCACTTTTATGGGGTGTGAATTGTGTCGACAATGTTTGTATTCTCAATTGCTACGATGGGATTAGGTTTAGCAATATATACAGTCTCACAATCTGATGATTTAAAGAAAAAGCTATTGCAATTAGAGAAAGAAATAAAAGAAATAAAAGACACCTTGGATTTTTTTATTAATTTGAGGAGATAGAAAATGCCGTATAATGGATTAAAATATATTTGGTTTTTTATTATGTCTTTTCGACGTAGTCTTATTGCTAAGATGGTTTCTTCTTGATGAAATATTATTAGATCAATTACTTGCCTTTGTATAAAAGGGGAATCTTCTACGTTGCTTCTTTATTCATTAATGCAAGATGAGGTAATTATAAGCACCTAAAAAGCCCTCCCACACACAAGGTGTAAGAGAGCTATTGGATGGCGTTTTCGAATGATTTATTAAGTTTACAGGTATGGCCATTGCTTATAGTTGGTTATTAGTCATTGGTCATAAAGTAACAGGTAACTTGTCATTGGTTTCGTTTAAGTTAGCTCCAAAAAGCTAGTTTTGAAAACAGCACATCCAATTCGATATGAAGTCTCATCGACTCCATAACCTATTGTATACATTTCCTTATGATATGAAAAGCTCTGATTCATCTGACATACTGTAAGTCGTTACTAAATAAATTACAAACTCTAATAACGAGCAAAAACTCATGTTTGTTACAAATTTCCGAAAGACTATCAGTGACATGTTGTAGAAAAATGTCAAAATTATTTCATGTTTGAATTCGTTTATTCCTGTACATGCTTTTCCTATTCTTTATAGTCGTAACCTTGATATATAAGGCTTTATTGATTTTTAATAGATGTTTCCTTCGGTGCATTCGAGCATATAGAATATCTGTTTCAGCTATTTTAATGTACAAAAAAAGCTTTTATTTTACCGAAATGTCGAAAATTGGCGAATGATAATTATGGTAATATACATACGGTTTTGTAAGAATTGTAATAAGAGGATATTAAATAGAAATTTAAGTATTTATTTTACTATAATTCTATTCCATTGAATCTAATAACGTATAAATATTTTTATTGATATGCATTCGGAGGGAAAAAGGTAATGAAGAAAGCTTTATTATTACTTCTAGCAGTTATGCTAGTTGGATGTTCCGGAGAGGGAACAGAGAAGAAAAAAGAGGCAGATGTAAAAAAAGAAGATTTTGTAGAGAAAGAACCAGCTGAGGAAAAGAAAGTCGTTCCAGTAAAATTTGAAGAGGTTGATCCTGAATCAAAGGCTGCGGTAGAAAAGCTTGTTAAAAAATACAATGTCAAAGTTGATGTGTTCAAACAGGATCCAGAAGATCCAATCGAATTAGACATGATTTCAGAACCAATTACTAGTGAACTGAATAAAGAAGAGAATAATACATTCTCACAAATCTTATTAGAAACTGATTTTAATCAATATAAGGGTCATTATAAAGTAGAAGCTAAATATAACAATGATAAAAAAATAATTGGATATGGTGTTTCTATGGAAGGAGTGCCAGAAAACGAAGTAAATGAAGATGGAGATGAATGGGGAGAAGGAATTGCCTCCGCTATATCCATGGCTGCTATATTAGGGGTGAATGTAGATAAACTTCTTGAAGAATTAGAGAAAGCTGGAAATGAGAATAAAGGTACTCATACTTATACTGATTCTAATACTAATCATAATGTAACTTTTCTTATTGCTGACATGGATTTAGGGAAAATTGGAATTAATTTTGATTTAACAAAGTAGAAAAAAGCATCCAAAAATGAGCTGCACTCCAATTGATAAACTCAATTGGAGGTACAGTTCAAAAAGGATGCTTTTTTTTATTGCAGTATTTTACGATCTGATTAGAAATAACGAGAATCATCAAAGTTGATTTCAACACTATCTGGCTCATACATAGCAATTTCATAAAGCATTGTAGTTTCACCATAACCCATGCGTACACTTTCTTTTTCATGCATACTAAACTCCTTGCAAAGCTCGACATCTGCGCGGAGTTGTGTAGCGAGTTCAATCGCTTCAACTAATGCTAGTTTTTCTCCTTTAAAGTCTACTGAGTTTTTTATATTTGCTTCATATACTAAACGATCTAATGTACGAACATCGAGACGTACTTGAGCCAATTCTGCTTCAATTACGTTCATTGCACGATTACTCGTTTTAGGTGCTTGTCCTTTTTCAACAGTTACAAAAGCGCTACGTTCTAATTCGCCAATAAGCTCCTGAACTTTTTTTCCTAAAATACTCTTTAGCTTAACGGCTTCTGCAAGATTAATCATGAATACACGTCCTTTTACAGTGTTGTAGATGGTGCTGCGTTTGTTAATAGGGCCATTTTATAATCGCCACCATGAACTTGGTTAAACATCTTACTAGCAGAGGTAAGAAGCTCTTTCGCATTTTTTTCTGATAATGATGGACGAAGGTAAAAAATATGTAGAGCCTCGGTCGTTTCCTCTGAAACAGACGTACGTTTAGAATCGACAAATGGTGACCCAAATGCTCCTTCAGCATCACAGCTATAAAGGATATTTTTTAATGCATTAAAACGACCATTTAAACCTTCATAGCCAGTATCCTCGTTGCCAAGTGCGATTTCTATATTTCCTTTTAGTTCAGCCATATCATATAAGCCTACTGGAATCTCATATTGGAGAGAGAAGAAATTATTTAAATCAACGCCTGAGTGAAGGGGTGTTAAATAATTTTGCTTACTAATTCGGCGCATTAAGCTTTCTGCTGAGTGACGATAGCGGTTTGGATCTGCACCAAGCTCTTTCCATAATTGTCGCCATTCTGCGATACCCTCACGTTGAGTTACAGGACGATCTTGCATTTCTAAAAAAAGGTTTTCCTGATACAATTGCATGCGGCCTTTAATCATTTGAGGGGATTCTGCGACGACAATTTTGGTATAATGAATAATGCCGATTTTTAGCTCGGGATGTTGTGTCAATAAAGATTGATTAATTGAAATGTCCATAAAACATCACCTACTTTATCTATTTCTATTATTGTACCATGTAAGGAGTTGGGAATAAAATGAACATACATGACCTACAACGTGAATTTGTGGCGTATGCAATGTCCATTGGTGTAGACAAGATTGGCTTTACAACAGCAGCTCCATTTACAGAATTAAAAAATAGACTGCGTCGTCAGCAAGAGCTTGGCTATCAGTCTGGCTTTGAAGAAAGCGATGTTGAAAAACGTACCGAACCCCTACAATTGTTAGAGGGAGCAGAGAGCATTGTGGCGATCGCTGTAGCCTATCCGTCGCGTATGCAAAATGCACCTGTTGGCAAGAAGGGAGCAAGACGCGGGATTTTTTGCCGTGCTTCCTGGGGTGTCGATTATCATACAGCATTACGTGAGCGCTTGAAATTATTATCAGCCTGGCTTGAGGAACGTATAGAAGGTGCACGTATTGAATCAATGGTTGATACGGGGGCACTTGTGGATAGGGCAGTTGCAGAACGTGCTGGGATAGGCTGGAGCGGAAAAAACTGCTCGATTATTACACCTGAGTTCGGTTCATATGTATATTTAGGAGAGCTTATTACGAATATCCCTTTTGCGCCTGATAAGCCTATGGAGGATGAGTGCGGGGATTGCCGTTTATGTTTAGATGTTTGTCCAACAGGCGCGTTAATCGAGGGGGGACAACTAGACTCGCAACGTTGTATAGCCTTTTTAACGCAAACTAAGGGAATGCTACCTGATGAGTTTCGTACCCATATTGGTAATCGTTTGTATGGATGCGATACATGCCAGACTGTATGCCCAAAGAATAAAGGCAAAATTAATTGGATACATGAGGAATTTAAGCCTGATCCAGAGCTTGCAAAGCCATTACTTGTTCCACTTTTAACGATTTCAAATCGTGACTTTAAAGAAAAGTTTGGACATGTTTCTGGTTCGTGGCGGGGGAAAAAGCCAATTCAACGCAATGCTATTTTGGCACTTGCACACTTTAAAGAAGAAGCTGCGGTACCAGATTTAATAGCACTTCTTGAAAAGGATGAACGACCTGTTATTCGGGGAACAGCAGCATGGGCTTTAGGGAAGATAGGCGGGGAGCAGGTCCAATCTGCATTACTTGAGGCAAAAGCAAAAGAACGAGACGAGGAAGTACTCGTTGAAATTGATAAAGGTTTACAATTTTTTAGTTAAGGAAGTGTACCGTTATGCCATTGCATATCGTTTTATATCAACCAGAAATTCCAGCGAATACGGGAAATATTGCACGCACATGTGCTGGCACAAATACCTCATTACATTTAATCCGTCCACTTGGCTTTTCCACGGACGATAAAATGCTAAAACGTGCTGGTTTAGATTACTGGCATAGTGTAAATGTCGTATACCACGATTCGCTAGAGGATTTTTTAGAGGCATCCAAAAATGGTGACGTTTATTTAATTGAGACATATAGTGAAGAGCCCTTTACGACACATGATTTTAGTGATAAAGATCGTGATATTTACTTTATGTTTGGAAAAGAAACGACCGGCCTGCCAAAGGATTTTGCGTATGAGCGTCGTGATATGTGCTTACGTATTCCTCAGAGTGAGCATGTTCGTTCACTCAATCTATCGAATACAGCAGCCATTGTTATTTATGAAGCGTTGCGTCAACAAGGATATCCAGGATTACATTAAAAAGAAACTGATCAAAACATTAAAAAGCGCGAGAAATCAATTTAGAAATGTTGATTTCTCGCGCTTTTCTGATGTGGAATTTTTTATTTTATTTCTGCAAGTGACGGAAAGAACTCCGCAAGCGACGGAAACAATCCTCAAACCGCCGGATAGCCCGTCATATCACTATTAAAATTTCATTAAAACAACGATACCTGATGGGTCCTCTGTTTGGAAACCTCCATCTATATCAGTAACAGGTGCACCAATTGCACGAAGATTTTCTTTCATTGTTGCTGCTTGCTCTTCATTATCTAGACGCAGTGAAAATGTTTGTAAGCCAACCTGATTTTCACCAAGCTTTGGAGCGTTTTCAGAGTGCCAAGTGTTTAAACCGATATGATGGTGATAGCGGCCAGTTGAGATGAATAAAGCTTGTGCGCCATAGCGAGTGACAATCTCAAATCCTAACCCTTTTGTATAAAATTCCTCTGCAGTAGCTAAATTAGATACTGATAAATGAATATGCCCCATAACCGTATCAGCTGGAAGGCCATCCCATTTACCATCGCCCTCCTCTAGTATAGAACTGATTTTAAGAGGTTCAGTCACCATATGCACTTGGTCGAAATGCCAAGTCCATTCATTTTCAGGACGATCCGCATAAACCTCAATACCATTATTATCAGGATCATTTAAATAAAGTGCTTCACTGACATCATGGTCAGACGCTCCGAAGTATACGCCCTTGTTATGGAAATGAGTAATGATATTTGCTAAATCACGACGAGTAGGCAATAAAATGGCAAAGTGATAAAGGCCAGTTGTTAAGCTCGTTTTTTCTTCTACTGTTTCAGGTTGGACGATTGTCAGTAAAGCTGTTTTACCATCAGCTGTTAAAGTTGCTCTATGTGACTCCTGATGTAAAACTTTAAAACCAATTACCTCCTGATAATAAGTTAATGAACGTTGTAAATCACTCACTTTAATTTCAACATTTGTGACATATGTGTTAGGTTTTTCATGAAAATGCATAGCCAATTACCTCCAAATAAAAGTTATTATTAATTATCAACTTACTTTATGTAAGTAAGTTTATTTTATAAAGTGTAGAAAGTCAAGTAATTATATTGTTTCAAAAAATATGAGAAATAACTAAAGCGGCTATCGGACGCCCCAGGAAAAGCACTCAGTCGGAAATAGAAATTAACTCCTCGCTTTGCCTATGAGCGCAACTTTATTTAATATGACAACTTATTTTCTTTGCGGTAATAGTTTTACATAAACAAAAAAATCACTAAGCACATACTTACGCTTAGTGATTTTCTTGAGGTATTATTTTTCTGATCTGTAATCGCCTTCGTAACCAGCAGTGAAAATAGCAGTTAAGAATGCTACAGTTACACCAATAATTAATAATAAACTCATGGAAGTACCCTCCTCATGTTTATAAAGACATCTCTTTTTAGTATAGCCTATCTACTATAAAAATGAAACGACGTAGCGGAATAAAATATGTCAGAAATGGTTCAGAAATAACTATTTAGGGAAAACTATAAGAGAGGTGATGATAATGGAAAAAAAGGTTCCAAACATAGAAAACGGTACAATGGCTAGAAATTTTAAAGATTTACAGGATTTGGGGAAGCAGATGGAGCATTTACGTGACGGTCAAGAGCTTATAGAAGATGATCGAATTCCAGACCCTATCCAAGTGGATGATTATGAAGAGAAAGCAGAAGAACAATAAGTAATTCCCCCGGAAACTTTTCTTATGTTTCTTAAAACCTATTTTTTGTATAATGGAACTAGGAAAAGAAAGGGGTTGTTATTCTTGAATTTACAATCAACAAAAACATTAACAAACGGTGTGGAAATGCCTCGCTTTGGCTTAGGTGTTTATAAAATGACAGAGCGTGATGAGACTTTGCAGGCTATTGATAAAGCTCTTAAATATGGCTACCGAGCTATAGATACTGCTTCGCTTTATGGTAATGAGGCTGAGGTGGGTGAAGCTATTCGTCATTCAGGCGTTAAACGTGAGGATATTTTTGTGACGACAAAGGTTTGGAATAATGACCAAGGTTATGATGAAACATTACGAGCTTTTGAAGTATCTTTGAAAAAGTTAAATATGGACTATTTAGATTTATATTTAACGCATTGGGCAGTTCCAGAAACATTTGAAGAGACGTATAGAGCAATTGAGCGTTTATATGATGAAAAACTAATTCGTGCAACAGGAGTCTCAAATCACCATGAGCACCATTTACAAAAGTTGTTAGCTAAAGCGAATATTGCACCAATGGTCAATCAAGTAGAGGTGCATCCATATTTACAGCAAGATGCATTAAGAGCATATTGTAACGAGCATGGAATTGCTGTTACAGCATGGTCTCCATTAGGTCGCGGTGGTGTGCTTGATAATCCAATGATTATGGAAATTGGTCGCGAAATAGGGAAGACAGCTGCTCAAGTAGTGCTGCGCTGGCATTTACAAAATGATACACTTATTATTCCAAAGTCTGTGACACCAAGTCGTATTGAGGAAAACGCACAGATTTTTGATTTTGAATTAACATTAGCACAAATGGATAAAATAGCTACAGTAAATCGCAATGAACGATTTGGGCAAGACCCAGATAACTTTAAATTTAATTTTTAGTGCAATAGAAATCCCGCTCTCTAATTTGAGATGCGGGATTTTCTAATGTATTATTTAGATTCTTTTACAAAAGGAACGTAGTTAGAAAGCATTTTTGCCATATGTGCACGTGTAGCGTTGTTACCAGGCATAAATTTGCCGTTTGCGCCGCTAACAATCTTTAAGTCTTTCAGAAGTGCGATAGCATCTTGTGTTTCAGCGTCGTATTTAGAAATATCACTGAAATCAGCTTTTAAACCTGTTTTTGCGTCATGTTGTAAGTTATAGGCACGAGCGAACATTAATGCAAGTTGAGCACGAGTTACCTTTGCATTAGGATTGAATTTACTACCATTCACACCTTTTACAATTCCAGCTTCAGCAAGTGCTATAATTTCTTTTTGTGTTTCAGCATTTACATTAGCAATATCCGAGAATGTTGCTTGCCCTTTAGCTTCAAGCTTTAAGGCACGTGAGATAAATGATGCAGCTTGAGCACGAGTTAAGTTTGCGTTTGGTGAATAAATTGTTGCAGAAGTACCGTTTGTTAAATCACGGTAATAAAGGTCGCGAACATAGCCTTCTGTTTCTGATCCTTTTACGATATCTGTAAATGGAACTGATGCAATAATACGACCTTCTACTTTTGCATCAACTTTTTTCAGTGTATTTAAGTGTTCGATAAACATTTCATAGTCAATTGTACCAGGTTCACTTACACGGCCGTCTTCATAAACTTTTTTCAGTGTATCATAGCCGTCTCCACCTTTAGCAGTAAAAGTGTTTGTTGCAGCTTTATAATAGGCTGCTTTATCTAGTTCTTTACCATTTAATTTAATAGATTTTATACGTTTACCAGCGGGTGCTTTTCCATCAAATTCTACTTGTAAACCTGAGAAGTGTAAGAAGCCACCAAACTCTTTAGGGAACTCTTTCACACTATGTTCAGCAATTTCATAGATTTCAGCACCTTTTAATTTTACGATGCCAAGTGCATTACCGAATGGCATGACTGTCATAACTTCGCCAACAGTGATATCTCCTGCATCAATACTTGCGCGGATACCACCACCATTTTGGAAAGCAAATTGTACTTCAGGGTCAATTTTTTTAGCACCAGCAAGCATACCATCAGTAATTAAGTTACCAAGGTTTGTTTCTCCAGCACGAACACCCCAAAGATTACGACCGCCATTTAGCGGTGAAACAGCTGTATTACCTGTTGATTGATTTAATATTTTCGAGATTTTCTCTTTATATGGAGCTAAAAGTGCTGTAGCTTCAGCGTCAGCTTCTACAGGCTTTTCTTTATCATTTAGAGCATGTAATTGACCGAAGTAGTCAACAACAGCACCGTTACTGTCGAATGTTAAGTCTAATTCACCTAAATTTTCGCTATATTGACCTGTTTGAACGATAATTGTAGGGTTCTTAAACGATGTTTCAGCTTTCACAGGCTTGTCTAATTTTGTATGTGTATGACCACCTACGATTACATCAATGCCTTCTACAGCTTTCGCTAGTAATTGATCATTATCCCATTCTACGGAGTCATCGAAGCCTATGTGAGTTAATGCAACAATTTTGTTAACACCTTGTTTTTCAAATTCTGCTACTGCTTTTTTCGCAGAATCGATATAATTCGCAAATTTCACGTTAGCAACGCTTGAAATCGAAGGTGTTTCTTCTGTTGTTAAACTGAAAATACCTACTTTTTCTCCGGCGATTTCTTTAATAATACCGTCGTATATTTTACCGTTTTCAAAGTCTTTAGTGACTGTTTTGAATTGTAAGCCGTCGAATAAAGAATCCTTTGAAAAGTCTAGGTTACTCCCCAATAATGGGAAATCAGCACCCTTAACGAATTTAGCAAGTGCAGCATGTCCTTCTGGGCTTGATCCTAAGTCGAACTCATGGTTACCAAAAGTCATGGCATCATAACCCATTAAGTTCATTAACTTCATATCAGCTTCTCCAGCAAATTCGTTAAAGTATAAAGTACCAGAGAAAACGTCACCAGCATCTAAAAGAAGTGAATTTGCATTTGCAGCACGAAGTTCTTTTACTTTTGTTGCACGCTTTGGAGCATCCTCAGCGTGTGCATGTGTGTCATTTGAGTGTAGAACTGTTAATTTGAAACCATCTTTCGTAGCAGTTGGTGTTGTTTCCGCTGCATGTGCGGCAAAACCGGGTGTAGCTAGTAAACTCGCAACTAGAGTTGTTGCTGCAATACTTTTAACCCATTTCATCAATAAATTCCCCCTTATATTAGTCAGATGACTGATATTTCACTCTAATTCTATCATGAAAGAAATCTATCGTCATTACCAATAATGGAAATGTATATTAAATTTGCTGTAAAAAATAGATGAATAAAATGTAAAATAATATATTTATACTTTTTTAGAATAATAAGGAAGTCATTTTGAAGTAAAGGCTCATTTCCATAACGGAAATCAGCTTATATAAAAAAACTGCACCTCCGATTGTTAGCTGGAAGTGCAGTACAACAATTATTTCTCGTCCTTTACAACGATCTGCTTATTTAAAAATGGATGCTCGAATTCCAATTGAATAGCATGAAGCTCGTAATCATCACTTGCTGTTTCTCTTGCTCCATACATTGTATCGCCAATAATCGGATGACCAAGATGTGCTAAATGTACGCGAATTTGATGTGTTCTCCCTGTTTCAAGAATTAGATGAACAACACAAGAGCTTTTATAGCGAGCTACAACTTCATAGTGTGTAACTGCATGTTGTCCAGTTTTAGAAACGACACGTCTTGTTGCATGATGTCGGTCTTTCCCGATTGCTTCAGAAATTGTGCCAGATGAAGAACGTAAATTTCCTTGCACTTCTGCAGCGTATGTTCGAATAATTGATTTTTCCTCAATCATACGGTCAAAGATTGATTTTGCTAAGGGATGTTTTGCTACAAGTAATAAACCTTGTGTCCCTCTATCTAAACGATGCACATGCTCCGCATAAGTGCCGCCTTGCTGTTTAATATGGGCCATAACATGATTCATACAAGTATGAGTATCACGCTCATCATTTGGATGTGTCGACATGCCTTTTGGTTTAGAAACGATCAAACAATGGTCATCCTCATAGACGACATCAATTGCACAAACCGGTGTCGGTTGATAATTTGATGTCGGAATCGGGAATGTAAATTTTATGATTGTTCCTACTTGTAGTGGGTCTTTCCATTGAATAGGCTCTCCATCAACAGTTGTGATAGCCTTCGCCATTCTTAGTTCATGGACTAGCTTTTTGCCGAGTCGCCAATGATTGCGCAATAGGTCCTCGACTGTCAAATCATTCGTATTTATTTCATAGTGAAACATATATCTTCCTCCGTAGAAAAGACCGTATTCCAATTGTAGAACACGGTCTAGAAATTAATTTGCTGCTTTAGCAGCCTTCATTACATAGAAGCTTGCCCCTGCAATTAAAATAAATGCAGTTAACGCTAAAAATGGGATTGTGATAAAACCTAACCAGTTGATATATTGACCAGTACATGAAACAGGACCACAAGAAGGTGCGGTTTCAGCTAAAAAACTAAGCTTTTGAATACCATAATGATAAAGTGATATACTGCCTCCCATAATGGCAAAAACAGCAGTTGTTACAGCAATACGTGCATTTTTTTGGATAAAGGCAATCGTTGTCATAATGACAATTGGATACATGAAAATTCGTTGGTACCAGCACAATTTGCAAGGTTCATAATGACGGATTTCTGAAAAGTATAAGGAACCCAATGTTGCAACGACAGAGACAATCCAAATAAATAATAAGCCATTCTCTACTTTTTTAGACATATAAGTTCTCTCCTTAGTATAACCATGTACTTGTTCGATTATAGTTGTTCTAGTTTTATATGTAAATTAACTTACCCAAAATAAGGTATATCCTTATGAAAAATTTCAGTCTAAAGTATGAATGGCTTAGGCAGACGTTCCAGACTTTGAAATGTTATCATTAAATTAGCAATGCCAAAGAAGAGGTGTTTTTGTGAGGGAAAATGATCATTCCAATATTGGTATTTTAAAAGAGATTGCAGAGTTATTAAACGAAGAAACTGAAATTGTGTCGATGTTAAAAGGAGCACTTGTGAAATTTTTAAATGGCACAAATTTTGAAACAGGCTGGATTTTTTTTATCGATGAAAAAGGGCGATCAGAGCTTGTTGTCCATGTCAATTTACCAGAGGCTTTGGAGTATAAAAATTGTCATTATTTAAAAAAGGGAGGCTGTTGGTGTGTTTCCCGCTATCGTAATGAGGAATTAAAGAAAGCCTCTAATATTATTGAATGTCAACGTATCGAAAGTGCAATTGATGCAAATGTAGGTGATCATGAAGGCATCACACATCATGCAACGGTTCCGCTTCAATCAGGGCAAGAGCGTTTTGGTGTCCTAAATGTTGCATCAAAGGATACCGTGCGTTTTTCAGAGGAAGAGCTAGCATTACTTGAATCGGTTGCATTTCAGATGGGATCGGCCATTAAGCGTATTTTACTGACAAAGCAGGAGCAGGAAATGGCACTTGTGAAGGAGCGCAATCGTCTAGCCCGAGATCTACACGATTCTGTCAATCAGCTACTTTTTTCGGTTACATTAACGGCGAGAGCTGGTATTGAAATGACAAACGAGTGTGATGTGAAGGAAACGTTTAAGGAAATTCAACACTTAACACAGGATGCCTTAACAGAAATGCGTGCTCTCATTTGGCAGCTCCGTCCAAAAGGATTAGAAAATGGTTTACTTGAAGCGATCAAAGTGTATGCTGAAATGCTTGGCTTAAAGCTTCATGTAACGGTCTCAGGTGTACTGCAATTCCCATCGCGTATCGAAGAAACATTATTTCGGGTAGCCCAAGAAGCACTTAATAATGTTCGTCGTCATGCCGGGGTTCTGGAGGCTGCACTTTATATTACGGTTACTTCTACAGATATTTTACTTGTTATTCGTGATGAAGGACGAGGCTTCGTCATCGATCATAACACGAAGCTACTTTCGATAGGCTTGCAATCCATAAAGGATCGTGCAAAATCAGTTGGTGGGAAAGCTGACTGGGTTAGTGAAATTGGCAAAGGAACAGAGCTGTTAATCCGCTTGCCATATTAGGGGGGGAAGAGTATGATACGTGTTTTAATCGCAGATGATCATCATGTAGTACGTCGGGGATTATTGTTTTTCTTAAAAACACAGAAAGATATTGAAGTTGTAGGAGAAGCAAAAAATGGACTAGAGGCAGTAGCATTAGCGGAAAGTATACAGCCAGATATTATACTCATGGACTTGGTAATGCCTGAAATGGATGGTATTCAGGCAACAAAGCGCATTAAAGCTAAGTTTCCGCAAATAGAAATTCTAATGCTGACAAGCTTTTCAGATCGTGATCATGTGGTACCAGCTATGGAGGCAGGAGCTGCAGGCTATCAGTTAAAAGATATTGAGCCTGATGAGTTGGTATTGTCCATTTGTCGTATTATGCGAGGAGAAAATACATTACATCCAGAAGCAACAACGACTCTAGAAATGGACCGTCAAGAATCGAAAAATGCACCTCATGTTTTAAATCCGCTAACACCTCGTGAACAGGATGTGCTTGCAGAGCTTACTAAAGGGAAAAGTAATCGAGAGATTGCGTCCTCTTTATTCGTTACAGAAAAAACAGTGAAAACTCATATTTCTAATATTTTTACGAAGCTACAGGTACAGGATCGTACTCAGGCGGCTCTTTATGCTGTGAAGCACGGACTGACAGAGGGTAGCGGTGTTTAAAAGATAATAAATGTAAAAGGCGAGTTTCTACAAATTGTAGCAACTCGCCTTTTTTGTATAGGAAGGTGTGGAATGTGACTCGGGAAGCGCCGATGATAAGTACTTAGGTTGTTTTTTCTTATATTGTAAATATAATTGAATAAGGATTTGGAAGTTAAACGATGTAATTAGCAATGAGGGAAATAGGGTTTAGAGTAAAGGAGTACAAGTATGAAATTAGAGCGGCTTTTAACGATGACGATGATTTTAATAAATCGTAAAAAGGTGACAGCCCAGGAGCTTGCCGATTTATTTAATGTGTCAGTGCGTACTATTTATCGAGATATTGAAACATTGAGCTGTGCAGGGGTTCCTGTTATTAGCCAGCAAGGTGTTCATGGTGGAATTAGTTTGATCGATGGCTATCGTGTTGATAAGCAAGTGTTGACGAAGGAGGAGCTTACATCACTTTCTATTGCCATTAAAAGTGCACTAACAACATACGAGGATTCACATGCCGAAGCAGTACTTGAAAAATTAACAGGTGTTGCGGATGAGGAAGTAAAACAATCGATTGATCAACTATTTATTGACCTTAGTCCTTGGGGACCAAATGTTATTTTCAAGGAACAAATTACTTTATTAAAGAAAGCAATTGAACGCGAGCATTGTGTAAGCTTTACGTATTCTACTACACATGGTCATATAACAAAGCGGTTATTAGAGCCGCATACTATAGTACAAAAGGGAAAAGTTTGGTATGTTTATGGCTATTGCACATTGAGAGAAGATTTTCGCTTATTTAAAATTTCAAGAATGAAGGATATACAAGAAGAGATGACGACTTTCCGGCGCAGGGAAGTCAACTTATCTGAACTCCCATGGGATAAAGAGTGGCACCATCCTCAAAATGTAGTAAACCTTACGTTATCTTTCGATTGTGCCATAACGACATTAGTAGAAGAATCATTTGGCGCTGAGCATGTAGATAGTGAAAGTTCTACTATCAACATTGCATTGCCTGAGGATGAATGGCTATACGGATTTCTTCTTAGCTTTGGCCATCGCCTAAAAGTTTTAGAACCACCTCATATACGTGAAATTGTATTAATGCGAGCAAAAGAAATTGTGGCGTTGTATAAATAAAATGAATTGATGACATACAGTTGTCAGGTTTCCTTTGTTATAGTCATTACAAACAGGACGAAGGGTGGATGTAATGATGCAAAGTTATTGTCAAAGCTGTGGAATGCCATTAGTGGATGAGGCATTATTTGGTACGGAAAAAGAAGGAAATAAAAGTGAGGACTATTGCACTTATTGTTATGAAGTAGGAGAGTTCAAACAGTCAAATTTAACAGTTGAAGAAATGATCGAAATTTGTGTCCCACATTTAAAGGAAGATGGTATGGCGGAAGAGGATGCACGCCAAATGTTGACGTCATTTTTACCAAGCTTAAAGAGATGGAGAAAGCATGATCTACAAGAACCAGTTGTGATGAATAAAAAATCATTTCAAATTGTAGGAATTTCAGCGCGAACAAGCAATGCAAATGAAATTACCGCTCAAGCAAAAATCCCACAATTATGGTCGGATTTTTATCAGCAAAATGTTGTAGGGCAGGTAGCTAATGCAGTAAATCAAGTAACGTACGGCTTGTATTCTGATTATGAAACGGATGTTAACGGAGAATATTCCATTACACTTGGGCTGGAAGTAGTTGCTGCCGACGAAATTCCTGAAGGTATGGTTGTAAAAACAGTGCCAGCTGCTAAATACTTAGTTTTCACTTCTGATAAAGGCCCATTTGAAGAAGTTGTCGTAAAAGCATGGCAGGATGTCTGGGCTTGGTTTGCAAGCTCAGATATAGAGCGAACATACACAGGTGACTTTGAAATGTACGATGAACGATGTGCCAATCCTAAAGAAGCTCAGGTCGATATTTATATTGCCATTAAATAATATATACAAATTAAACCTCCTATCAATGATAAATAGGAGGTTTCTTTGTTTATATAGTCTCCAACCAATCAATTGGTAGGAGACTTGTCGTCATTTGCTAGAGGATTTACTTCTATTTCAGGCTCAATATGCACGAGTACCTGACAGAAGGGATTTTCAGAAGTAACGGTTTTTTCAATCTCTTCTGTGATTCGATGACTTTCAAAGACATTTAAGTAAGGATCAACAGTCACTGTTACGTCTATAAAATACATATTGCCGTGAGCCCGACCCTTAAAGTCCAAGAGCTCGATTACTCCGTCAACATTACGAATTAAAACGGATAATGTTTCAACTTCTTCAACATCAAAGGCATCTGTGAGGCTTTGAACTGCCTCCCAAAAGATTTCTACAGCTGTTTTAATAATAAGAAGTGCGACGAGTAGAGCTGTTATTGTATCGATAATGGGGAAGCCAAAAATAGCGCCAAAAATCCCAATTGCTGTACCGATACTAACAAGGGCATCTGAGCGATTATCATAGGCTGCAGCCTTAACAGCAGCGCTTTTTATTTTTTTGGATAGTGCCAAATTATAGCGATACACGATATACATCACAACTGCACTGCCGATTGCCACAAAGGCTGTTAATAATGATGGTTCTGTGCCAGTTGGCTCCCATAGACTTTTTAGCGAATTGATGAGTACTTGTAAGCCAACAATTAGCATAATAAACGAAGCAACAAGTGAAGCAACGGTTTCAGCACGTAAATGTCCGTATTGGTGATTAGAGTCAGGTGGCATTTGAGCAATCCGTAATCCAATTAATACCGCAATGGATGCGATAATATCAGTGGTATTGTTAAGTCCATCTGCTTTTAGTGCTTCTGATGTTCCGATGTAGCCAATCGTCAGTTTTAAAGCGCTTAATATTAGATACGTACCAATAGATAACCAGGCACCTTTTTCCCCTTGACGTAAATTTGTATAGAGCTCCATTTTGTTTCCTCCTAGCAAAACTTTATGGCATTATAAAACGACTCCCTTCTCGTGTAAGGGAGTCGTTTTTTGCGTAAATATTTATTTTACTTCAGTAGAAGCTCTTGCCATTATAGGCTGTGAGCAAAATATTAGTTTTATACTTGATTAAACAATCACGACATCAATCATACCACTGCAATTAACCTCTTTCAGCGGTTGTCCAAACATCCGCTGAAAGAGTGGAATTCAGGTTTTGTGTATGTACAAAGCCGAATCCAATGCGATTATGCCAATGCGTAATTGATTTTTAGTCATTTACTTCACCGTTGTCATTTGATAAATCACGTTCAGGTAATTTCAGAACTTCTAAGTATAAAATGTGGTGACCATCTAATTCTTTTGCGATAAATTCATAACCTTGTTCTTCAATACTGTCTCCTTCGACCGCATCAAAGCGTTTCGTCATGAACCAACCACCGATTGTATCAATATCATCATCTTCTATGTCAGTACCTAGCATATCATTAACACTTTCAACTAGCATCTTCGCATCTAAAATAAAGTGATTTTCTGCAATTTCCTGAACCTCTGGAATTTCATCTTCATCGAACTCATCTTGAATGTCGCCGACAATTTCCTCAATAATATCCTCAATCGTAACTAGACCAGATGTTCCGCCATATTCATCCATTAAAATGGCCATATGAATGCGTTCACGCTGTATTTTTAGTAATAATTCGTTAATTTGCGTTGTTTCCATTACGCGAATAATTGGCTGCATATAGTCAATCACTGGTTTATCGCCATTTGCTGGGTCTTTAATGTAGGCGGTTAATAAGTGCTTCATATTGACTAAGCCGATAATATGGTCTTTGTCACCATCGATAATTGGGTAACGGGTATATTGCTCAACGCCCATTAAATCGAAAACTTCTCTAATCGTAAGTTCTTTTTCAATGCCGACGATTTCAGTACGTGGGACCATGATTTCTTTTGCAAGACGATCAGAGAACTCAAAAATACTATTTACATATTCATATTCTGAAGTATTAATTTCTCCACCTTTTAAACTATCCGACAAAATCATACGTAACTCTTCTTCCGTATGGGCCACTTCTGATTCTGACATCATTTTCAAGCCGAAAAGGCCAGTTAAGCCACGTGCAGATCCGTTTAAAAGCTTAATGATTGGATACGTAATATTGTGGAATAATACTAATGGGCCAGCAAGGTTTAATGTTACAAATTCTGCTTTTTGGATGGCAAGTGTTTTTGGCGCCAATTCCCCTATTACTACATGCATAAACGTTACAATTGAGAATGCAAGTATAAATGAAAGGACAGTAGTAATACTTTCACTCAAATTTAGAAATTCAAACACTGGATTCAAGATAATTTTAAATGTAGGTTCACCAAGCCAACCTAGACCTAAAGCAGTGATCGTTATACCTAATTGACATGCAGATAAGTATTCATCTAAATCTGAAACTACACGTTTTGCATTTTTTGCTTTTTTATTGCCTTCTGCAAGCAATTGATCAATACGCGTAGTCCTTACTTTAACGATTGCAAATTCTGTTGCAACGAAAAATCCTGTCATTATTATTAGTAGGGCAAATGCCACCAACCTTATGGTTATTTCCATTATGTCTCCGTCCAAATAATTCCTTTGTTCCCGCCCGAATGAGGGAAGGAAGCAAAGTGTACACCTCCTATGATTTAAAAAATTGTTGAATGATTTAATCATAAAATATTTACATGCAAAACACAAATATTGACAACAACTTTTTTTAGTTAATTTTCTCATGATATATAAAAAATATATAATTTCAAACACCAAAAGATTGAAAATAAAAATTTGTTATGCTAACTTTAAATGTAGCAAAGAAGATAGTTTGTTTAGAGAAAGAAGCATTTACATCTCATATAAAACGACACGTCAAAAATCTCAAGAGTGCATACTTGCGGATTTTTTTAAATGAATTATTTTTAATAGCAACAAAAACGGAGCCATCTCATGCAAATGAGGTGGCTTCTTTGTATTGTAGAAAAATAAAATAGTCAAGGAAATCTATGTGGATGTTAATGCGAAATAGACTTATAAAAGTGACGAGGTTGTACATTTGTTGTTGCCACCGCTACGATAGCACTGCACTTTCGCATAATAAAACATTATCGTTGCTTCGTTTTATCATTATAAACTAGAGTGCCATGTGTGGAAATACATGCTTAGTAAAGAGGTTGATTGGAGTGGAGGTGGGGCTACTCCTTGGGGATCACAATCGAGGAACGAAGTCTAATAGCATCACATCCTGTGATAACGCCTTCGTGACCAACATCGTGCTGTTGCTGTCGCTGCGCTTTCGCACAAACAAAACCAAAACCTGCTGCCGCTACGTTGCACTCACGCTTTCGCGCAAAAGACATCTGTTGGCCCGAGACCCTGCAGCGTAGCGGGTGTTTTCTGTGCGAAAGCGAAGCGACAGCAACACCAAAAGCGGCTCATCGGACGCCCCCAGGAAAGCGCCCAGTCGGAACGAAAATCCACCCCTTGCTTTGCCGGAGAGCAATACTCTGACAGCTAAATGTCAAAATAGTTTTCAACAAAAAAAGGAGCCATTTTCGTATGTGATGGCTCCTTCTTCATTATTTAATTATTGTTGAAAGCGTAATTCAAGCACGCTTTTTCCACATCGTGTAGCGTTTCTTTTGCTGGTATTTCACCTAGGTAAAGTGAAATTGTAACAGGTGCTTTTTCTGCTATACCTTGTTTTGTCAAAATATAATTATTGCCCTTATATGTTAAAAACATATTTTTTACAGGTCTTTTTCCGAAAGTACTAGCAGAAGAATTGAAAAATCCTTTTAATTGACTACAGTATTCCGTGTAGAAATCACTTTTAAAGCCAGTCAGAGCTTCGAATTTTTTACTATCAATAACTTCAGCCTCATTCGCTAACTCGAAAATTTTAGCTGAAAATTCGGAAAAAACTTCTTTTACTTTTGCACGAATTAATGGTTTTGAATTATAACTGTTTATGTCATCAGAAAGAGTGACTTTACTCATAGAAATAGCCTCCTGCATAAAATCCCTTTAATACATGATAACATAAATGTATAAGAAGGATAAGGGAATTTCAACATATTTAAACAATTATAAGATAATAGCAGTGCTAGAAATAGTGAAAAATAGGTATATTTATACAGTGTGGGTGTTGAAAAGTATTACTTTTATTAGTCGTAAACATGGTACAACATGAGCTCATGAATCATTTTTTTTACTTCTTCTTCGTTAGGAGGGATAGAGCCATTCCATTGTATAACGCCATCTTTTAAGTACTCCGCTGAATAACGTTCGCGTTGATAAAAGAACGAAATGGACCAACCTGGAAGCTGAGAATTTTCAAATAAAGGCTTAAAGCTAAAATGCTGAATCATAACCAAACCCCATTTCTTATATATGTAGTTAATATTATTCAAGGATAGTGGTAATTTTGCAACTCCAAATGTCCTTCTTATCGTAATGAGCTGATAAAAGGATTTGTTTGTTAATAGTTTGCTCCTATGTACGTCCATTTTTAACTGATTGAAGCTCCTAGCGGAAATCAGTATCTGCAAATTAATGAAGAAGGGTAAAAATAGTGAATCATCATACTTTAATAGGGGGTATTTCTTTCGTAGAAAATCATTGCTCTGCTATAATGAGTGCAGCAGGCGACAAAAAACGCCAATAGTGAATACAATTGAAATGAGAGGATACTAATGGATAATTTTCTAGTGACATTAATATTTATGGCAGTCATTGGAGCTGCAATTGGTGGTGTAACGAATCACTTAGCCATCAAAATGCTTTTTCGACCACACAACGCTATATATATTAAAAATTGGCGCGTACCTTTTACTCCAGGCCTTATTCCAAAACGACGTGACGAATTAGCGAAGCAACTTGGGCTAACGGTTGTAAATTATTTATTAACACCTGAAACTTTTAGAAAGAAATTTTTCTCAAAGGATATTCAGGAAAAGGTAGAACAGTTTGTACAAACAAAAGTAGAAGAAACGATTTTTACAAATGATAAAACAATTCAGGATTGGCTATCATTAGCTGGATTTTCCAATATGCCAGCAACAATTGAACAGAAGGTAGAAGCAATTGTTGAGGGACAATTTGAATCAGTTAAGAATACACTATCTACGAAATCAATTCGTACACTCTTATCAGCAGACATTCAACAAACGATTGATGCAAAGATACCAGTAGCGGTTGATCATATTTTAGAAAAGGGTGAGGATTATTTTTTATCACCCGAGGGCGAACTGACAATTAAGGCGATGATTGATGATTTCTTATCGTCAAAAGGATCACTTGGTGGAATGATTAATATGTTTTTAGGTGATTCTTCATCGCTAGTGGCAAAGGTTCAGCGTGAGCTTGTGAAATTTTTACAGGCGCCAGGAACTTCAACATTACTAACGAAAATTTTTACGCAGGAATTGGAGAAATTAAAAGATCGCCCAGCAATGGATTTCTTACAAGATATTCGCTTTGAAGCTATATTATCGAAATTACAAACTTACGTAAAAGAACAATTAGCAATTGAAGAACGCTTGAATTATCCTATTTCGCATTACTGGCCAGAAGGGAATTCGTGGATGAAGGAAACAGTAATTCCCCAAGTTATTGAAAAAGCTTTTGTAAAAGCTGAAGACAAATTAGAAGATGTATTAAAGCGCTTAAATTTACAAGAAGTAGTACGTGAGCAGGTTGATTCTTTCCCTGTGGAGAAATTAGAGGAGCTTGTACTAGGTATTTCAAAGCGTGAGTTTAAAATGATTACAGTACTTGGTGCAGTTCTTGGTGGATTGATTGGGATTGTGCAAGGATTAATTGTTTACTTTATTTAAAAAGGAGAATTATGTTGATGATTAATATTTACAATGAAATTAATTCGTTAGAGGTAGCTTTTCGTAAAACACCTGAATTTGAAGCTTTGGAAGCAGCAGTGAAAGTTGTTAAGGAAGATGAAGAGGCATTAAATCTATTCAAAAATTTCCGTAAAGTTCAAATTGACCTACAGAAAAAGCAATTAAATGGTGAAGATATTCTTGAAGATGAACTTGTTTATGCACAGAAAGCTGCACAGCTTGCACAGCAAAATACAAAAATTACCGCAATGCTTCAGGCAGAAATGAATTTAAGTAAGATCATCGAAGAGGTAAACCGAATTTTAATAAAACCTATTCAAACATTGTATGAAGAATTTTAACAGCCAAGTTAAGAGTCCTGAAAAAGCGTAGGCATAAAAATACTATTAGTTGCACATATAACAAGTAAGAAGAAAACGTGTTTCCGCAAGTCGGAGCACGTTTTCAATTTATGGCTCACTATCATTGGAGGTTATACTATGCATGTCATCATTGAATGGACTTATAAAGCGAAAAAGGGTGCGGAAACTGTTTTGCGTTCAGAAGAAATGCCAGCAGCTCAAGCATTACTACTTGCAGAGGACATGGAGCGAACAGGGAGAGTAAAATCGCTGCATTGTATCGATCGACAGGATACAAGTTGGTCTTTAAAAGAACTCAAGGCATATTTAAAGGAAATTGACACTGAGCCACACAATATTACAGTTTATTTTGATGGTGGTTTTGATCGTGCAACATATCAATCGGGGCTGGGCTGTGTGATTTATTATGAACAAAATGGCAAGCCATATCGATTAAGACAAAATTCTTTTTCGTCCGAGCTTAAATCTAACAATGAAGCAGAATATGCAGCGCTTTATTTAGGGTTAGTTGAACTTGAGCTATTGAACGTTCACCATTTGCCTGTTTGTTTCACTGGTGATTCCCAAGTAGTGATCAATCAATTGAGTGGGGAATGGCCAGCGCTAGAAAAGAATTTATCTAGCTGGGCAGATAAAATCGATGCAAAGCTAGAGGAGCTTAGTATTCAGCCAGAGTACAAGCTGATAGCACGTAAAGAAAATTCTGAAGCCGACCGCCTTGCAACTCAAGCGTTAAACGGTATCGATATTACAGGATTAAAGGAAATTGTAAAGGAGTAAATATTAGAAACTCCAAAAGAGAACCACCAGTATTTTGAAATGCAAACTCAATTGTTAGATGGTGTGTCTAACAATTGGGCGCAGTTCAGTGACAAGGTGGTTTTTTAATAATCTAAAGCATTAATCCCCAATGCAAGATTAGTTAGCTCAGCGTTATTTTGATCATGATTAAATTCAGCTTGGAAATAAACATTATCAAATTCAAAATTTGCATAATATACGATATCATCAGGATCTCCATACCTCTCATAGGAAGAAATTTGAATAGCTTGGCCTATGGCTTCCTCTAACGATTCTTTTGTAACATTTTTGAAATTTGAAAGATAATAATGACTAACAGGTATCTCATCCTCAGCTAGACAGAAAAAGTAATTATCATAAAAAGAACAAAGACCCCCCTCGTAATAATCCTCCCCTTTCGGCAAGCCGGCTTTCCCCTTAGCGATCGGATATGTATCACCAAAAATAATATCAGTTTTAAAGAAATCATGATTTAATAATTTTAGCAGTTTTGAATTATGAATGAGTGGCAACCCAGAATATAAGTTTGTTGTACTATTTTCACTAGTTATAGCATGGTCACGAAGTGTAAAACGCTCTGAAGAATCTCCTGTTTGAATAGTAAAAGTATTTTTAGAGGTATCTACTTTTAACTCACTACCCTCATAGAGCCTATAGGATTGACCGCTAATAATGTTACTACCAACGTCTGCTACTTTAAGTAAATGAAGAACTTCTAAATTGCCTGAAGCACCAGCTTCAAAATGGGTTATTAATGCAATATCTTTTTTGTCTTCGTCCTTGAAGATACCTTTAAAACGGAAATCTCCATGAATTGTCGTTTCATATTGTTGAGAATTCCGTTGTTCCCAAGCTTCACTGTTCTTATTATAATGACCGATTATATAACCGTATTTAGTACCGTTATAACTAATAAAGAGTTCTGGTACTTCATCCCCTTCAAAGTCAATCATTTCTACAAAAACTTCTTCACTTGGGATCGTTAAATTTTTGTACCATGTACTATCTAAAGCCTGTTGCTTCCACTCTTCTGTCGTGTAAGGTAATTTGTCATTCTTTGTTAACTCGTTAGAAACATCAGGTTCTTTTGATGGTTGATCCTCACAAGCAAATAACAAACAACTTAGAAACAATAGTGGAATTATCCGTTTTTTCAACATAGTATCTCCTTACTTCCATAAAATTAGTAGTTTCATCACCAAAAGTTGGGGACGAAATTTGTTAAAAGGGAACAGAAATCAACACTACGCTTTGGCGATAGGCCAATTATTCCATTCTTTATTGCTAATTATAATAGATATTGACTAAAAAAACGGTTATTATCATAAATTCTCCATTTTTAATGAAACTTTTTCCATACTAAAACGACTACTACTATGAACCTAATAATAAGGAGAGATTTTATGAACATGAAAAAAATTGCACCGGTAGCAATGACAGCATTATTATTTGGAAGTGTAGTAATACCAGTCGCTTCAGCAAATGAAAATCAGGCAGACGCACAACAACAAGTAGGACAAATCCAAATTGATCCTGTACACATATTCAACAATACCTATGGAACGGTTGAAAAAGTGAATTCAAGTGAAAATATTACATACTTCACAGTACAAGATGGTGACCAAACAAACATTTTAGAAATCTCAAAGGATACACTTGTTTTCGATAATACAGGTAAAAAAGTAGAACTTAAAAAAGGGGATAAAATAGTAGCTTATACATTTGCGAACAAGCCACAAAAATTAATTTATCCACCACAATTCAATCCTGATGTTGTCATTGTTGAAACTGAGGAAGCAGGATTTGCTGAAGTTGATTACTTCTTTGAAAACTTAACGAATACTTATGATATGTTGCAGTTAACCATTGGTGAAAACACAGAGCTTATCAATTCAAAGGGAGAGAAAGTTGCAGCTAAAGACTTAATAGAGAAGAATTTAGTAGTTTTCTATACAGCTTCAACAAAAAGTATCCCAGCTCAGACAACACCTTCGAAAGTAATTGTTCTTGATGACGAGTCTGAAAATCCAACAGAAAATACTGTAGAAGCGGAAATAGCACAAATTATCGCGAAAGATTACTATGAAGTCGATGGAACAAAGATGGTTCCGTTGCGTTTGATTGCCGAAAAGCTTGGCTATAAAGTAGAGTCAACAAGTAAAGGCGCAATTGTATCAAAAGGTAATCTATCTTACACAATTACTCTTGGAGAAAAAATGTTTGGTTATAACAAAGCGTTACGCCCGCTTAATGCAGCACCTGCTTTTCTAGAAGCATATAAAACATATGTACCAGTTGAATTTGTAGAGGAATATTTAAAATAATTTAGAGACCCATATTAAGGTGCCACCTTTGTATGGGTTTTTTGCGCCTTAAAATGCTAAATTCACTCTCTTAGTTGTTATTTTAAAGGCTCATCACCAAAAGTTATGGATGACATTTGTTAAAACATATCCCATGTATATAAGTTGATTGGAGTGGAGTCTGGGCGACTCCTTGGGGATCAGCGATAGAGGAACGAAGGCTAAAAGCATCACATCCTGTGATAACGCCTTCGTGACCAACATCGTGCTGTTGCTGTCGCTGCGCTTTCGCACAATCAAAACCCTCTGCTGTCGCTACATTAGCACTTCGCTTTCGCGCAAAAAACATCTGTTGGCCCGAGACCCTGGAGCGAAGCGGCTCATCGGACGCCCCAAGGAAAGCGCCCAGCGTAACGGAAATCAACCACACGTTTTGGTGATGATCCATTTTAAATAAAAATTTGATTATATTCCCAAACATAATCATTGTAGGAAACTTGTGAGAGCATTTATCGTCTTAATCAATGAAGAGGGTGACTTTAACAGAAGAGAGGATTTTGTGTGGAAAGAAAATTAAGAAGGTCTAAAAAAGCGAAACCTAAAAATAAAATAATAAAAATAACTTTAATAGTAATCGTAATTTTACTATTAACCGTAACTAGTTATGGAGCTTATGCGTTTGTTAAATTTAAAAATGCCTATGATAGTTCAAAGGTCGATTTAAAAAGAGATGGAAATAAATCAGAGCTAAGGGAAGAGGATGTTTCATTTAAAAAAGATCCTATCTCCATTTTTTTATTAGGTGTTGAAGATTACTCTAGTGAAGCGGAGAATGGTCGAGCAGATACTCAAATGGTCATTACTTTGGACCCGGATACATCTGAAATTAACTTAATTACAGTGCCTCGGGATGCAAGAGTTAACATAGAAAATGCAGGGGAATATACAGGTGTACATAAAATCAATGCCGCGTATAATTATGGATCGATTACAGGCTATGGTGCAATTAAGCTTCAATTAGAGACAGTTGAAAAATTCCTGAATATACCGATAGATAACTTTATTGCGGTAAACTTTGATGGCTTTAGAGATATTGTCAATGCTTTAGGTGGAGTAACAGTAGATGTAAAAGAGGATTTTTGGGAAGATAATATTTACGATAAAAAACGGATAGACTTTCATAAAGGAGAGTCGCATTTAAACGGGGAAGAGGCACTTGCATTTGTAAGAATGAGATACAGACCTATAAATGCTTCATACTCTCGTGAAGAAAGACAAAGACAATTTTTGACTGCAACAATTGATCAAGCGAAATCTACGAATACAATATTTAAAATTGGTCAAATTGCAGATATTTTAGGAGAAAACGTAGAAACAGATTTAAACCCTAAAGAGATCTACGCACTTCAAAAGCAATATTTGAATGCTAAAAACATATCTACGAAAACGATAGAAATAAAAGGCGAAGATCAGTATATCGACAAAGTATCTTATTTTATTCCTGATATGGAAAGCTTGGAGAAAGTAAGCATGGAATTAAGAAGAATTCTTAAACTAAAAGAAGAACGTTTCAAAACAAACGCGGCTATTGAAAGATAAAAGATAAGAATCCATTTTGATAAATTTTTCAAAATGGATTTTTTATATTAATAAACGGAATGTTCTGTTATTAATTGCAACTTTGCTTAACGTGATAAAAATTTGTTAAACTATTGGTGCTGTAATTTTTGAGAGAAAAGAGCGAAGACAATGAAAATTATTCACATAGATCAAAAATATCCTGAGGATTGGATTCGCGTATTAAATCATATTGCGAATTTATTTTTTGAGGATTCCAAGTTAAAAGTAGAAGCTGAAGGAACAGATATGACAGTGTCATTCGAATATAACATTGGTGATGATTTTTCCATTGCTACAAAAGCTGTGCTTGAGGTAGATGGTAAGCGTTATACGAATGATTACCGTATTCAATACGAATCTGGGGCTGAAGGACGTGAGCTAAATATTCGTATGAAGCGTGCTTTGTCACACGTATTTTTAGATGTGCTAGAGCAACATACGGGCATGCAACAACAGTGGGGGATTTTAACAGGCGTACGTCCGACAAAGTTGTACCATAAATTTCGAAAGGCTGGAAAAAGCGATGAAGAAATTGCTGATATCCTAATTCGTGATTTCCGTCTGTCAAAAGAAAAGGTATCGCTACTAAAAGAAATAGTTGAACGTCAGTTAGTGACAATTCCTGATATAGATGAAATCGGTAAAGAAATAAGTATTTATATTGGCATTCCTTTTTGCCCGACTAAATGTGCCTATTGTACTTTCCCAGCGTATGCAATTGGCAGCAATCGTAAGCAAGGGCGAGTGGCAACATTTTTAGATGGATTGCATATTGAATTACGTGAAATGGGTAAATGGCTGAAGGACAATAATATGAAAATCACATCTATTTATTGGGGTGGTGGTACACCGACATCTATCGAAGCGGATGAAATGGATGCATTGTATCAGACGATGTATGACTCCTTCCCAAATCCTGAAACAATCCGTGAAGTAACTGTTGAAGCGGGCAGACCTGATACGATTACGCCTGAAAAACTAGAAGTGTTAAAAAAATGGGGCATTGACCGAATAAGTGTTAATCCACAATCGTACACAGATGAGACCCTTAAAGCAATTGGTCGCCATCATACGGTACAAGAAACAATTGATAAGTTCTGGTTAGCGCGTGAATCAGGCATGAATAATATTAATATGGATTTAATTATTGGTTTGCCCAATGAAGGGATTGAAGAGTTCCAAAATTCATTAGATGAATCTGCAAAAATGCAGCCAGAATCGCTAACAGTACACACATTATCATTTAAACGTGCATCAGAAATGACACGTAATAAGGATAAGTACAAAGTAGCAGACCGTGATACTGTTGCAGAAATGATGCATATGGCGCAAGTATGGACGAAGGAAAATGAATATGTACCGTACTATTTATATCGTCAAAAAAATATTTTAGGTAATTTAGAAAATGTCGGCTACAGTAAAGCGGGCGAAGAAAGTATCTATAATATTGTCATCATGGAAGAAGTACAGACTATTCTAGGGATTGGCTGTGGAGCCTCCTCTAAATTTGTTCATCCTGAGACGGGAAAGATTACGCAGTTCCATAATCCAAAAGATCCTGCTGCCTACATCATGACGTTTGAAGAGGCAATCGGTAAAAAAATTGAGTTTTTAGATGAATTATATAAGGCATAAACAAGATGGCAATCTGATGTTTTTCAGGTTGCCTTTTTTTATTCCGATAAATCAGCATAATGTTCCGATAAAACTGGAAAATGTTCCGATAAATCCACGAAACATTCCGATAAAAGCTCAGGAATGTTTTTAGTCTGAATTATAATGGTGATAAGCGTCTAACTAAAATGAGCGGAGGTATAACATGAAAGTTGTTATTAGTCCAGATTCCTATAAGGGGACTTTGTCGGCCATCGAGGTAGCTAGTGCCATGCAGGCAGGAATATTGGATGTTGATCCATCGATTGAAACAGTCATTTTACCAGTTGCAGACGGTGGAGAAGGTACACTAGAAGCACTTGTTACTTCAACAGATGGTCATTATTTTTCGCACCGTGTGCTTGATCCATTGGGAAGAGAAATTAAAGCGAGATATGGTGTGCTTGGTGATAATGAAACATGTGTTATTGAAATGGCTCAAGCATCTGGAATTATGCTGTTGCAGGATGAAGAAAAAAATCCCGAGCTTGCATCGACGTATGGGACGGGGCAGCTAATCAAAGCTGCTCTTGATAAAGGGTTTAGAAAATTTATTGTCGGAATCGGCGGTAGTGCGACAAATGATGCTGGTATGGGCATGTTAAAGGCACTTGGATTGCAACTGAAAAAAGAAGATGGCACTTTAATTGCGGATGGAATATCGGCACTATTAGATTTAGCTTCAATTGATATCAGTCAGTTAGACCCCCGATTAGCTGAAGCGAAATTTATTATTGCCTGTGATGTTGATAATCCACTGATTGGAGAGCGAGGGGCAACAGCTATTTTTGGGCCTCAAAAGGGTGTTAAAGAGCATCAAATTGCTTATTTTGATAGCTGCTTAAAGCAGTTTGCGGACATTGTTGAAAAGCATGTTGGTATTCGATTACACGACTACAAAGGGGCAGGCGCTGCAGGTGGAATGGGAGGCGCGTTAATCGCCTTTTTAAACGGCAGTTTTCATGCAGGTATTGAGATTGTGATGAATGCAGTACAGTTAAAAAAGCATTTAGAAGGTGCCGAGTTTGTAATGACAGGTGAAGGAAAATCAGATCGCCAAACATTACATGGGAAAGCGCCATTAGGGGTGGCGAAGACTGCAACATTATCGAATGTACATGCTGTCTTATTGTCGGGGGCGATAGATGAAAATGATAAACCCGCATTACTTGAATCTTTTACTGTAGTTGAATCATTAGTAGATGAGACTATTAGTGTTCAGCAGGCAATGCAAGAGCCTTATTATTTTATTCGCATGAAAACAAAGAAAATAGTTGAGTATTATATACAAAATGGATATAAGTTTTATTGAAACGAGCAATTTAAATAAGTTGATCTTCGTTACGGCTGGGTGACTCCTTGGGGATCAGCGATAGAGGAACGAAGGCTAAAAGCATCACATCCTTGATAACGCCTTCGTGACCTACATCGAATGTTTTCTGTAGCGAAAGCAAAGCGGCAGCTACAAATGTTTTAACTGCACGAAAGCGAAGCGACAGCGGTAAATGTTTTAACTGCGCGAAAGCGAAGCGTCAGCGGTAAAGCGCCCGGCCGGAACGGAAATCAACCTTACGTTTTGACGATGAAAAAACCTTAAAACGCTATGCTAAATATTTTGAATATATGCTAAAATAATTATACTAATAGGAAGCTAGGAGCTGACACAATGTCAATTAACACAATTATTTTTGATTTAGATGATACGCTATTATGGGATAAAAAATCCGTCAAAACAGCATTTGAAAAAACGTGTGAGTACGTAGCAACAATACATAATGTGAATCCGGCTGAGCTTGAGGAAGCTGTGCGTAAAGAAGCACGTGCGCTTTACGAAGGCTATGAAACATATGATTATACGGTGTTAATCGGCATTAACCCATTTGAGGGACTTTGGGGAACATTCGATGATCCAACAGACTATTTCCAAAAAATGAAAAATATCGTACCAGGCTATCGTGCAGAGGCATGGACAAAAGGCTTAGCAGCTCTTGGCATTGATGATGCACAACTAGGGGCGGAGCTAGGGGAGCGCTTTGTGGCAGAGCGTAAAGTGTCTCCATTCTTATATGAAGATACTTTTGATGTCCTAGATAAGCTGAAAGGAAAGTATCAACTCGTATTACTGACAAATGGAGCACCAAGTTTACAAAATTTAAAGCTGGAAATAACACCAGAAATCGCGCCATATTTTGACCATATCATTATTTCTGGGGACTTTGGCAAAGGGAAACCGGATGCCTCTATTTTCGAACATGTAATGGAAAAAGCAAGTATTACAGCAGACGATGCAATCATGGTTGGCGATAACTTAAACACGGATATTTTAGGCTCATCTCGTGTTGGTATGCGTAACGTTTGGATCAATCGTGAAAACAATGCACCAAATGGCGTTGTCACTCCAACATATGAAGTTGATTCTTTAACTGCATTATTAGAACTAGTAAATAATCTATAGCAAAAAATGTACTGATTCATCAATGGATCAGTGCATTTTTTTGTTTCTTGAAATTTATCGAAACAGTTTGATGAAATATCGAAACAAATTGATGTTTTATCGAAACTTTTTAGCGAAATATCGAAACAAATTCAAGCTTTATCGAAACTTTCGCTAAAAATGCACAGGGGGAAATGATCAATAAAAAAGCAGGGAGTACAAATACTCCCTGCTTAAAAACAAAATTATAAGTTAATCGCTTTTACTTCATCAATATTTTCAAGCTGTGCAACGAATGTTAGATCTTCTTCTGATACAGCATTATCGACTGTTAGCATCATGACAGCTGTTCCACCAACTTGTGCACGACCAACTTGCATTGTTGCGATGTTCACATCTTTTTCTGCTAGCTTTGTTGCTACGCGGCCGATTGCACCTGGTTTGTCTGTGTTTTTAATGTAAAGAAGGTGACCTTGTGGAATAACGTCAACAACGTAGTCTTCTACTTTAACAATACGTGCACCTAAACCATTTAATAATGTACCAGCAACTGTGTGTGTTTCGTTAACTGTTTTAATTTCAATCGTAATTAAGCTAGTGAAGCCTTTAGCAGTTGTTGTTTTATGCTCATTTATTTTCATGCCGATACGTTCAGATAGGTAACGAGCATTTACGTCATTAACATGATTACCATGGTTTTTAGCTAATAAGCCTTTTAACGCGTTTGACGTTAATGGACGAACATCATAATTTGCTACTTCACCAGCATAAGATAAGTTGATTTCTTTCACAGGCTCAGTTGTAAGTTGAGATAAGAATGAACCAAGTTTTTCAGCTAATTCAAAGAATGGCTCAACTTGTGCAAGCAACTCTTTCGGAATAGATGGCATGTTCACTGGGTTAGTTACAGTACCTGTTTTATAAAATTTAATGATGTCGTTTGATACGTCAACAGCTACAGACTCTTGTGCCTCGATTGTAGATGCACCTAAGTGAGGTGTTGCGATTACTTGTGGTAAAGTAAGTAGCTTGTGATCTGTTGCTGGCTCAGTTACGAATACGTCAAGAGCAGCACCTGCTACTTTACCTGCTACGATTGCATCATATAAATCATCCTCGTTGATAATACCGCCACGTGCACAGTTAATGATACGCACGCCATCTTTCATCATAGCGAATTTCTCTTTGTTAATAAGGTTACGTGTTTCAGGAAGAAGAGGTGTGTGTACTGTAATGAAATCTGCTGCTGCACAAATTTCTTCAACTGTTGATTTTGTTACGCCTAACTCTTTAGCGCGTTCATCAGTTAAAAATGGATCATATGCCATAACGTTCATACGTTGACCTTTTGCACGATAAGCTACTTCCACACCGATACGACCGAAGCCTACAACACCTAAAGTTTTATTTTTAAGCTCAACCCCAACATAAGATTTACGATCCCATTTACCATTTTTAAGTGTATTGAATGCTTGTGGGATGTGACGAGCAAGTGAAGTCATCATGGCAATAGTGTGCTCAGCAGCAGAGTTAGTGTTACCGTCTGGTGCATTTACAACGATAATCCCATGTTCAGTTGCAGCAGTTAGATCGATGTTGTCTACACCTACTCCAGCACGTCCGATAAGTTTTAAGTTTTTAGCCGCTTCAATTACTTCGCGTGTTACCGTTGTTTGAGAACGTACTAGTAAAACATCTACATCTGCAATTTTTGCGATTAATTCTTCTGGTGCAAGACCAGTATCAACGATGATATTTAAGTCTAGATCTTGTTCTTGGCGTAGTGGGAAAATACCATCTTCACTTAGTGGATCAGCGATAAATACGTTAATTGCCTTTGTTGCAGTAGTCATTTGTAATGTAGTCATTTGTAATTAGCTCCTTTTAATTAAAAAATGTTAGTGTTCTTTATAGACGAAACAGTCTGAATTTTGTAGAGATAGTACATTTTACAGCGTACAAATCTCCTTTGTAGATATGAGAATAATATCAATTTCGCCTTGGCGTAATTGCGTCTGGATTTTGAATTGTGCTTAGGCCTGCAGGATGCAGGTCAGTTAGCCGTTTTCGCAGGATGCGAAGGTTTTAGGCTAACATCCTTATATTTATTCCTTTCAAAATCCATGACATCCACCAGAGGCTTTATCTTCATGTTGTAAGTGTTACAAAATGAAGATAAAAAAAGCCCTCCGCGCCTTACAAACACAGATATTGTGTTGTAAGGGGCGAAAGGCATAATAAACATTGGTTCGCGGTACCACCCTTAATCACTGCTTAAAAATTTCTAGCAGTCTTAGCTATATGCGTAACGTGCATGTGACGGATAAGCTTACTTTGGAGATGTTCGGCTTATCTATTCGGGAGTGGAACTATTATCGTAGAAATCACTGATTTACACCAACCATCAGCTCTCTTTGGATTTTCTTGCGACTAGCGTGTCTCCGTCGTTATATTTCCGTGTGATTTAATTGTTATCATCATAATCCTTATTGTTCACCTTTGTCAACAATATTTCTGAAAAAGATTAAATTTCACGACTAAGCACGTCGGTTAAACAACTAAAAACGAACATTGTTTTATTTAGTCATTAATATTGTTCGTTTTTTAGGGAAGGACAATAAAAGCGCTACCGATATATGTCAAGTCAGATCACATGGGCGTTTAACAAATATTTGAGGTCGAAAATTATACGGCAGAAACTTTCTTTGTTTAGTGGAGGAAAGCGAACATTTTTTTCTTGTCACATTTTTGTCAAAATTACGATGTGTAGAAGGTAAACCGCCAATTAGAGAAGAATGTAAGTAAAGGAAGATTGATTTTTAGGGGGTGCAGAATGATGTATGATGTAGCAATTGTCGGTGCAGGACTGGCAGGGTTAGTAGCTGCCTGTGAGTTAGCAGATGCAAAGAAAAAAATTCTATTAGTAGATCAAGAACCTGAAAATTCAATGGGGGGACAGGCATTTTGGTCCTTTGGGGGTATTTTTTTAGTGAATTCGCCCGAGCAAAGAAGGCTTGGTATTAAGGATAGTAAAGAGCTTGCGTGGCAGGATTGGCAAGGAACGGCTGGCTTCGATCGCTTGGAGGATGAAGATTCGTGGGCATACAAATGGGCTAGAGCTTATGTAGATTTTGCAGCTGGTGAAAAATATAGCTGGTTAAAGTCTATGGGGATTAAGTTTTTTCCAGTCGTCGGTTGGGCGGAACGAGGGGGATCCTTAGCAGGTGGCCACGGTAATTCAGTACCTAGATTCCATATCGTTTGGGGAACCGGACCAGGTATTGTAAAGCCTTTTGTTGAAAAAGTGAAAAAGGCCATAAAGAATGGTTTTATAGATTTTAAACCAAGACATCGTGTAGACGAATTTATGCAACAAGATGGAAGGATAACGGGGATTAGTGGAACAGTTTTGGCGCAAAGCTATGCAAATCGTGGTGAAAAAAGCTCTAGATTGGGTATAGGTGAATTTTCTTATGAAGCTGGGGCGGTTATTGTGGCCAGCGGTGGAATAGGTGCAAATTTTGATTTAGTTAGAAAAAGTTGGCCAGCACGACTTGGAACACCACCAAAAAATATGGTTTGTGGTGTACCTGCCTATGTAGATGGAAGAATGTTAGAAATTACGGAGCATGCTGGTGGACGTATCGTTAATCGAGACCGCATGTGGCATTATACGGAAGGCTTGAAAAATTGGGACCCAATTTGGCCCAATCACGGTATTCGAATTTTGCCGGGCCCTTCATCATTATGGTTTGATGCAGAGGGCAATCGATTTAGAGCACCTAATTTCCCTGGTTTTGATACGTTAAGCACATTAGAAGCCATTCAAAAAACTGGCTATGATTACTCATGGTTTATTTTAACGGAAAAAATTATTGAAAAAGAATTTGCCTTATCGGGCTCTGAGCAAAATCCTGATTTAACAAATAAAAGTATTACTGATGTTCTGAAACGTGTTTTGCCAGGACCACCTGCTCCCATTCAAGCATTTAAAAATTATGGTGAAGATTTTGTTATTGCTAATGATTTAAAGGAATTAGTTGATGGAATGAACAAATTGGCTGGTAATGACCTTCTCGATTTTATTAAAATAAAAGAGCAAATTTTAGCAAGGGATCGTGAAATGGACAATAAATTTTCAAAGGACTTACAGGTTAATGCTATTCATGGTGCAAGAAACTATGTAGGTGATAAATTTGTGCGCGTTGCGAAGCCCCATAAAATATTAGATCCTAACAATTGGCCACTTATTGCGGTTCGTTTAAATATTTTAACGCGTAAAACATTAGGGGGCTTACAGACGAATTTAAATGGTGCTGTGTTAGGTGCGGAGGGTCAGCCTGTACCAGGTTTATTTGCAGCTGGAGAAGTTAGTGGTTTTGGTGGTGGCGGTGTACATGGGTACCGTGCATTAGAGGGGACGTTTGTTGGTGGTTGTTTATTTAGTGGTCGTCAGGTAGGGCGTTACTTAGCAAAAGGAGAATGAAGGAAATTTAAGTGTGGAAAATCGCTTGGGTATGGCGAGGAAATGTAGTCCTTTGCAGAAATGAAGAAATCCTCAAAAAAGAGCATCACCACAAAATGGATGATGCTCTTTTTCTTATAAAGACGAATTTTGAACTTGAGCGATTTCAGCTATTTGTTCCTCAATCTGCTCTTTTGTCCAACCATTCTCTTCAACGAAGAAGTTACGTTCTGCGCGGCGGCATTCGTCTGAACAGCTACGCATATAAAAGGCCTCATGCTTTTCCTCGCAAAGCATTAATTTATGGCATTCAGGATTTGCACAGTTTGTATAACGTTCTGTCAGTCCTCCAGTAAAGAAATCCTTACCGACAATCACATGCTCAACTTGATTAATAGGTACACTGCGACGACGATCAAAGACGAACATTTGTCCATCCCATAGTTGACCTTTTACTTCAGGGTCTTTAGCATATGTGGCAATACCACCATGTAATTGGCCAACACTTTCTCCATAGCCTTCACGTTTTAACCAGCCAGAGAATTTTTCGCAGCGGATACCACCTGTGCAGTAAGTTAAAACTTTCTTGCCTTCAAAATCTTCTTTATGGGCCTCCATCCAAGCTGGTAGGTCGCGGAAGTTTTCAATATCTGGACGAATAGCGTCACGGAAATGTCCGAGGTCGTATTCATAATCATTGCGTGCATCAATAACTACTGTATTATCTTCCTGCATACGTTCCATAAATTCCTTTGGTGATAAATAATCTCCTGTTATTTCTAAAGGATTAATATCATCTTCTAAACCAAGGTGCACAATTTCTCGACGAGGGCGCACATGCATTTTTTTAAAGGTATGTCCTTCAACTTCATCAATTTTCCACATAATGTCGCTAAAACGTGGATCTGCCTTCATATGATTCATGTAAGCATCAGTTTGTTCGACTGTACCTGAAACGGTTCCGTTAATGCCTTCAAAGCCTACTAAAATACGACCAAGAAGCCCAATATCTTTACAAAGTGCTAAATGTTCCTCTGCGAATGCCGCTGGGTCTTCAATAGCTATATATTTATAATAAAGTAATACACGATAGTCTTTCTGTGTCACAATTATTAACCACCTTTAAATCAATATTCGTCATTAAATATAGCATATCAAGTGCAATTTTGCGTAGGATAGAAGGAGTTTTCTAAAAAAGCACGAATAGTACATAGTGAATGACTATTCACATTTGGGGGTGTTGGGATGGAATTTTCAACGATTACATTAGAGAAATTAGAACGCCGTGCAACATTAACATTAAATCGTCCACATGCCATGAATGCTATGGACGATGTGATGATGCGCGAACTAGCAGAATGCTTTGAGGCACTACAGCAAGAACAAGAAATACAAATTCTCGTTATTCGCGGAGAAGGAAAAGTCTTTTCAGCAGGTGGCGATATTAAAGCGATGCTAGATCCGGATAAGCCACTTAATATTAATGAGGCAATGATTTATTTAACACGAATTGTCAAAGCATATTACCAGCTACCGATGATCGTCATTGCAGCGGTTCATGGAGCGTCAGCTGGATTAGGCTTTAGTCTAGCTCTAGGGGCAGACATAGTGGTGGCATGTGAAAATAGTAAGCTCGCTATGAACTTCATAGGCATAGGGCTCATCCCTGATGGTGGCGGCCATTTCTTTATGAAGGAACGTGTTGGTACTGTCAAAGCTAAACAAATGATTTGGGAAGGAAAGGTGCTAACTGCATCTGAAGCACATGATGAAGGGTTAATTGACTACGTTGCAACAGATGGGACTGTTTTTGCAATTACTGACCAACTAGTAGGAAAAATGCTTGCTTCTCCAATTGCATCGATGATTACGACTAAAAAAATTCTACATGCTCAAAATTTACCGCAATTAGAGAGTATTTTATCTATGGAAGCAGCGGGGCAAGAAGCGATGCGTAAAACGACGGATCATTTAGAGGGAATTCATGCATTTGTAGAAAAAAGAGCACCGGCTTTTGTAGGAAAATAGATTTAACTTCTTTCAAAGGGTGTCAAAACGCCCTTTAAAATAGAGGAACTCAGTCTAAAAACATCACGTCCTGTGGCGATTTGACTGTGCGAAAGCGAAGCGACAGCAACAAGGTTTTGACTGTGCGAAAGCGAAGCGACAGCAACAACAATACACGACTGAGTGGCAACATGTTGGCCTAAAAGGCGCGTAGTAAAGTGTACTACGTGCCTTTTACTAGCCATTTTTAGACATGAAACAAGATTAATTTACCCGAAGAGTTAACAAGACGATGAGTTTTGTTAGTAACACCTTTTTCTTCGATCTGCTGTAAACCACCGATTTTTGCAGCCTCATCGTTTTCGAAAGTCCAAGTTTCATCAAATAATGTTTCCCCAGTTTTTTCAAAAGCCGTAAAGCGATAATTCTCCATACAAATCCCACCCTTTACTTAAATATATATCTATTATACATAGAAGATTTATAAACTTCACGGTAAAACTAGCGGATATTTCAATAAATTATGAAAGTTGTGGAAAGTTTAAGGCAGTACTAAAAATGAATATTTGTTGAATACATTTCTCATCTAGTGTGAAGTATGATAATATAGAACAAATATTCGGTTTCGGCGTGATTCACGAATGTCTCATTATAAAAATGAGATATGTAAAAATTGATAAATTATAAAATCGGCGATTCCGATGTACTCAATAATTTACTGCGTTGCGAGTGAAAAAGAATGAAGTTAAGGTATAGATTATTTAATACTTGAGGTGGTTGGATGTCAGCAATTCGTTTTTTCCATATGGCGGATTTACATTTAGATAGTCCATTTAAGGGCTTATTTGGTTTACCCGAACAAAATTTCAAAAAGATTCGAACAAGTACTTTCGAAGCTTTTGATAAAATTATTCAGAAAGCTATTCAGGAGAAACCTGATTTCTTACTGATTGTCGGTGATATATATGATGGTGAAAATCGAAGCTTACAGGCACAAAGACGATTTCAAGAGGCTATGGAAAAACTCTTTCAGCATAATATCCCTGTCATTTTAAGTTATGGGAATCATGATCACTTAAATGGTGCTTGGACGCGTTTTGCTTTACCGAGTAATGTTTATGAGTTACCAGCTGAAACTAGTGTTGTGCAATTAAACATACGTGGTCAACAAGTCAATATTTATGGCTTCAGCTATAGTGACCGTCATATAACGAAATCAATGATCGATAGTTATCCTGTTGCACAGGACCAGCATGTTATTCATATTGGTATGCTTCACGGTAGTGAGGCTGGCGATACTTCACATGCTGTTTACGCCCCTTTCACAAAAGATCAACTTCTTGAAAAGAACTATCATTACTGGGCTTTAGGGCATATTCATAAACGACAATTTTTACATCAAAATCCACCGATTGTTTATCCAGGCAATATTCAAAGCCGACATCGGAAAGAGCAAGGGATAAAGGGCTTCTATGACGTAACTTTGTCACAAACCTCTACAGATTTGGAATTTGTACCGACATCTGCTGTTGTTTATAACACGGTAGAAGTGGATTGTACGAATGTGTTTCATGCAAATGAGCTACTTAAAAAATGTGAAGAAGCCCTGATGCTTAATCGCGGGGAGTTTGGGGCGTCTGTTGTTGAACTTCATTTGAAAAATATAGATGAACAATCACAATCTTTATTTGAACATGCTACAGTTGACGCATGGCTAGAAACTATTCGAGAAGCCGAGGATGGAATTGAACCGATGTGCTGGGTACAAAAGCTCGTGTTACACCAAGCGTCCATATTGTATGAGCATACTGCTGCGACTGAATCCGTGATGAATTTAATGGAGGAATGGAATATTTCAGAATGGAAGGATATTTTAAAGGAACTATACCAACATGCTGGCGGTGCAAGGCTGATTGAACCTTTAACAGAGCAGGACATTAAAAATTTAATGCACGACGCACAAGAATTATTAGCGGAAGAAATTCAAAGGGCGTGAATAACATGCTAACGATACAAAAAATCCAAATTTATGGCTTTGGCAAGCATGAAAATATCACCATTACTTTACGCGAAGGGGTTACCATTTTTTATGGTATGAATGAAGCGGGGAAAACGACCATTCAACAGTTTATTTTACAAATGCTTTTTGGATTTCCTACGAGGCAGCAGGCACAACGTAAATATGAGCCGAAAGCATCGACTAAATTCGGTGGTCAGCTGACGATTTGGCATCCAACGTATGGGCAATGCACGATCGAACGTATGAAAGGAAAGGCAGCTGGAGATGTTACAGTTTATTTAGAAGACGGAACAATGGGGCATGAGGAGCTTTTAGCAAAGCTCTTATATGGTTATTCAAAAGCCTCCTTTGAGTCTATTTTCTCCTTTTCATTACACGAGCTACAGGGCATTGAAAAAATGTCAGAGGAAGAGCTAACACATTTGTTACTTGCCTCTGGAACAACTGGGATCCAACAACTGTCATCTTTAGAAAAAAAGTTGGACAAAGATGCTAGTGAGCTTTTTAAAAAAGCAGGAAAAGTGCCACTCATTAATCAAAAATTGGAGCATTTAAAAAAGCTAGAACGTACGATTAAACAAGAGCAAGGTAATATTCAAACCTTTGAGGATAAATTATTACAATTAAAGCAGCTCGATTTAAGGCTAGAAGGCTTATATAGTCAGCAAAAAACAGAGCAGCAAAATTGGCAGCAACTCACAATTCTGAAGCAGGCTATGCCACTTCTAAAGCAGCAAAAAGCTTTCGAAAAGACGCAAAATAGCTATGAACATGTGCAGTTTCCTCCAGAAGGGATCCGACGCTATGAGCAATTAAAGGATCGACTTATGCATGAAACACTGCAAATGGAGCAGCTGAAGGAGCAGTATGAGGGACTGCAACGTAAGCTACAATTAGCATTGGACGAGCAAGTTATTACTGAAATGTCTCATCTTGTGAACAAGGAAGCAACATGGAATCAGTTAGTTGTAAAGGAACAGAGCTTAATGGATGAGCTGTATTTAATCGAGCAAGAAATAGAAGCTCAGTTTCGTTTATTAGGTGTTCAGGAAAAAACAGCGCAGGATATTTTGCTTGAAGAAACCGTATCATTACAGCAAGAGGAACAATTTCAACAACAGTTAAGCCTATTGGAAGAAGCAGAAGAAGAGCTGAAATTTCATTTGCGTTCGTTAGAGCAACTACATGCAGAATTAGATACAATTGCTCAACTGCAACAACAGCTTCACCAGGAGTCATTAACTACGGAGGAAGAACATATTTTAGCACAGTGGCCACAGCGTAAACGAAAGCTTGAACAATTGCGTTATGGAAGGTCACAACGCTCGAAACAACAACAACCAAGTATTTTTATATTTATTGTATTAGCCATAAGTGTACTGTCGTGTATCTATGGTGTTATGGAAAAAAATATGGCTGTTATCGTTGTAGGAGCGGTTATGTCACTCGTCATTATTTTATATTTAAAATTTGCTAGACAAGCTCATGAAGCGCCGAGTAAACAACAGAGTCAGCAAATGCGAGAGTTAGAGCAGGAGGAAAATATTGCTCAGACTATCCTACTAAAAAAACAAAAATTTGAGGATCGCTTGTTGCATGCAAATGAGCAACAGCAAGAAAAAGAACGTCAATATGTGAAACTTGAATATAAAATTCAACGGGCTGAGCAGGTAAGTGAAGAGGCCACTCAGTCACTTCACCATTTTTTAGGGCGCTATCGGTTAGAGGGAAATATACCGAAAACATTATTACCAGAACTGTTTATGCGCATTCGTGGTGCTCAAGAGTTGGCAGCGAAAAAGAAGAGTACATTTACGCTTTTACAAACGGTACAAGCGGAGAAAAACGAGTTACTAGAACAGATACAGCGAGTCTTAAAGACAGAGTATAGTGAGCAAGAAATCTTTATGCATTTACGTACTACATTCCTTACTTTACAGCAGGAGCAACAAATATCCCAACAAGCAAAAGAGCAGTTGACTAGTCTGCAGACTAAAATGCAAGGAGTGCAATCACGTATAAACAGCTATGAGTCTGAAATTACTCAGTTATTTAATGCTGCGAATGTACAAACAGAGAAGGGCTATTATGAAGCACATGAACAATTTGAGCAACAACAACAAATAAAAACAGAACTTCAAGCCATCCAGAGTCAGCTAGCCTCGCTAAATGTAGACAACAAACAGTCCCTGCTAGAAGAGGAACAGCTAAATGAAAAACTGCTTACTTTAGAAGAAGAGCGAGGGACAATGCAGGTAGCGATCGATCATTGCTTAGAACAACGAGCGACACTGCAAATCCAAAAGGAGAATCTTCTAAATGACGAGAAATATGGCCAGTTGCTTCAACAGTTTGAGGAAGAGAAAGCAGTGTTGCAACAGCTGATAGGACAATGGGCTTCAAAAAAAGCATTGGCTACTGCAATCCATGAAACATTGTTCCACCTAAGAGAAGAAAAACTACCGCATGTTTTGACAGAAGTTAATGCAATATTTAATTTGTTTACAGGTGGGCGTTACGATAAGCTTTTAATTAACGATGAAGGCTATTTTGTTGCACAGGATGTTTCTGGATTACGTTATCAAATGGCAGAATTATCACAGGCTACAAAGGAGCAAGCTTATATTTCGTTGCGTATGGCACTAGCAAAAACGCTAACAACCTCTGCTCCATTTCCATTTATTATGGACGATCCTTTTGTCCATTTTGATCGAAACCGTACAGACAAAATGGTACAATTAATGAAAGAAGTAGGATATGAACGTCAAATTTTATATTTTACTTGCCATGACGCGATGCTCGAGCATTGGCAGAAAGACCAAATTGTCGATGTAGGAGCACTAGCAAATGAAAGGGGAGTGGCGTCAACATGAAGGGTATTACGACGCTCCAGGTTGGAGAATCAGTCGATCAATTTTTATTAATTAAACAGGCGACAAAAGGGGTTACCACAGTCGGAAAGCCATTTATGTCACTGTTATTACAAGATAAAAGTGGAGATATTGAAGCAAAGCTATGGGATACAAATGAAGATCATGAAAAAATGTATCACGCTGAAGCAATTGTCCGTGTAGGTGGAGAAATTCATGACTATCGTGGCAAAAATCAATTACGTATCAAGGCAATCCGTGTTGCAAAACCAGAGGAGGGAATTGCTATTAATGATTTAGTTCCTTCCTCGGCAACTCCGAAAGAAGAACTATATGAAGAATTGACGCAATTTTTCTTTGATATTAAAAATCCGAATATATCACGAATTACACGTGCAGCTATTAAAAAACATCAAGATGCTATTTTAGTCTATCCAGCTGCTACGAAAAATCATCATGATTATGCATCTGGTCTATTAGATCATATGGTGTCCATGTTGAGACTAGGAAAAGCAATTGCTGATTTATATCCTACATTAAATCGAGATCTGTTATATGCAGGGATTATTCTACATGATATTGGTAAAGTAGTTGAATTATCAGGACCTGTTGCAACAATGTATACGATTGAAGGGAATTTACTTGGTCATATTACCATTATGGTCAATGAAATCGCCAAGGTTGCTAGTGAACTAGAAATCGAGGGCGAGGAAGTCATGCTATTGCAACATATGGTACTATCTCACCACGGTAAAGAAGAATGGGGTAGCCCGAAAAAACCGATGATTCAAGAAGCGGAAATCTTACATTATATTGATAATATTGATGCGAAGATGAACATGCTAACACGAGCATTAGGCAAAACAGCGCCAGGCGAATTTACGGAAAGACTATTTCCACTTGATAATCGATCGTTTTATAAACCGACTATATAGTAAATTCAAAGGTTGGGGATTACATTCTTTTTCATTTAGCAGACAATTTTGTATAAAAAGGGTTACGCCTGTATCGGCGTAACCCTTTTTCATATAGTAAAGTAACAACTAGTAAGATTATTTTTCAGAATCTTTTTCTTTGTCGTCTTTACTTTCTTTTTGAGTTTTTTCTTCAGCTTTTTTAGCTGCTTCTTCAGCAGCTTTAGCTTGCTCCTCACTTGTTGTTGTAAGGGCTTCAATAGCAGATTTTAATTCTTTATCAGATGTTTTTACATCAGCATCTTTTGCCAATTTTGCAACGATGTCTTTAAGAATTTGTTGATCTTCACCTGTTTGCTTTAATTTAGCTAGCATTTGTGTACGGATGTTTTTCTCTTCATCTTTAAATGAGCCAACACCTTTTACATCACGCTTTTCCGTAACTTCAATAACGTGGAAACCAAAGCTTGATTGAACTGGTTCACTTAATGTTTTTAAAGGAAGGGCATAAGCCGCGTTATTAAATTCATCTACCATTGCACCAACAGAGAACCAACCTAGCTCTCCACCTTTTTCAGCAGAGCCAGTATCAGTTGAGTATTCTTTTGCTACATCTGCAAAAGAAGCGCCACCTTTAATTTTAGCAATTACTTCTTTAGCTGTTTTCTCATCTGCTACTAAAATATGGCGAGCATTTAACTCTGTTTTCATTTGCTCATAATGTTTTTTTACATCTTCTTCTTTAAACGCTTTATCTTGCATAGCCTTTTCTGAAAGAAGCTCGATACGTAAAGCATCTTTATAGCCTTCCTCAGTTAAGCCACTCTGAGCAAGTGCATCGGCAAAGCTATCACCGAATTGTGAAGCAGTTGCGTCATACGCCTCTTTGATTTCTTTATCTGATACTTTGTATTTATCAGCTAATACTTTTTCAGTCATCATCTGTTGAATTATATGAGAACCTGCTAAAGTTTTTGATGTTTTGTTAAAGTCAGCAACTGTAATGTCACCTACTTTTGAAGTTGCGATTGTTTTGTTGTCGTCTCCGCTACAAGCACCAAGTGCTAATACCGAAGCAGCTAATGTTAAAGATAAAACTGTCTTTTTCATAGTGGATATTCTCTCCTTATATGGTTTCGTCCCATTTTTTACTATAACATAAACGTTTTAAAAACAAAATGGTTCCCCCTTGAGTATAGCCTATATTTCAGATTTACAAGCGCATAGGATATAGAAAAGAAAGGGGGTGAAGTTATGGGCAGCGGAGGATACGGTGGCGGCGGTGGCTACGGCTCAGGCTCTGGCTTTGCTTTATTAGTTGTGTTATTTATTTTATTAATTATTGTTGGTGCAGCGTTCCTATACTAATTAATAAAAATGACGAAAAGCTAAGGGTTTAATATCCTTAGCTTTTTTAACATGTAAAGGCATTCGCGAGCCCGCTTGAAGTTACGTTACATTGATCAGATCGCGTGGTCACATAAGGTGTTCAATTTACCTCTGAACGTTGACTGGCGAGGATCACTTTTCTTTTTAACTATACTGCATATAAAACTTCAATATAAAATGAGACAAGTAAAATTGTAATAAGTATATTTATAGTTCGGAATACTTTTGGTTGGTTTTCTTCGGGAATTTCACGTCGCATGCACAGCGCATAAGTCATGCGGTTTATTTGAAATAAATAGAATACCGAGAATAGAACTACAATCATTAACAGCAAGTCTATTCCTCCCCTCTTTCAATATTAATAGCATAACAAAAAACGTTCATAAAACACAAGTACAAGCAATTTAGTGAATAGTAGGTGGCACTAAAATTTCATAGCCCTTAGGCGTCTCCTCAATCTGGGAGTCTTTAGGTGAATTCAATAAGTATTTTACATATAGAATATCTATTACACATAGACTACAGTGGTAAGCTAAAAGTAATGTACCATAATGAGTATACGCAGGGAATAGTAGTGTACCCAATAAAATGCTTGCATTTAGGACAATAAATGGTGAAAGTAAAGCTAAAATATAACGGTTTTTCGATAAAGGTTCACGGATACGCATGTGAAGAACAGGAATAACATAAAATTGGGTACGCACACGTAATTTTAAATGTTGGCGTAAATCATATAATGCTAGAAAGTGTAAGCATTTATGAATTGGATAGATTGCAAATATAGCAATAACAAAAAGCCAAAACAAACGATCGGTATAGTGCTCATCATTAAACAAATTAAAGGTCACATAGGAAAGCGAAAAGACAGTAAAAAAAACAAGTACAGACATGATCATAATACGCGTTGTTCCGTAATGATGTTCCAGATTTAATATTTTCCAACAATGCATGATTATCAACTCCGTAATATGAATGGTCTATTTAATTTAAATTGATTTATATTAGAATGCAAGAAAAAGGAGGTATCTCAGAAATATTTCTGAAATACCTCTTTAAATATACGTTTTTACGGCCATTAGGTTTAGATTACGAACAATTAACGCTAAAAGCCTAGTAGTTTCACTTTCATCCTTTTACAGTTGAACGTTCTTCAATAGTGTCAAAGGATTCACGGAAGTGCTGGAAGGAACGCTCAAAAATGTCGATGAAGTCCTCTCCGTATATATTGCGAATAACAGCCATAACATCTAAAAATTCTGGGAAGCGACCGTATAAGTCTTTTAAAGCTAATGAACCTTCTAACACAGAATGATACGTATTATGATAATTGCTATTCATTTCAACAATAAGTTCTGTACCTGCTTCTGTTAACTCAACATACGTATTACGCTTGTCGTCATCACGCTTTGAAAACTTAAGGAATCCACGCTCTTCTAATTTTTTTGAAAAATTAAATGCAGTGGAAACGTGCATTACCCCAAATTTCGCTACATCAGAAATTGAAGCCCCTTTTAAATGATACGAAATCCATAAAATATGATGTTCATTAATATTTAAATCGTAGGGTTTAATCCATTGCTGCCAATCTTTTTCAACTGCTTTCCATAAGGCTTTTGATATTTGTGCAATTCTTTGACTATAAAGCATCGCTTCTTTTTGAGTGTACAATTCCTCTGACAAAGCCATCACCTACTGCTTTCTTTAACATTTTAAAAATATTATAGCAATAAAGGAAAAAAGTTTAAAGTTAGAAAAATTAAAAAATTGAAAAGTGGTTAAAAAATAACATTTTGCCAATCGAAACTAATAAATATATATAATTTTAATTAGTTATAAAGGACTTTAGTCGCTAACTTTTTCTTGCGGTTTTTTCTTTTTTTCTGTAAATTGTGCAACGTTTTTCTCGATTTCGCTTATTGAATTCTGTAATGCTTCTATTTCTTGTTGTAAGTTGTTTTTTGAAGGTTCTATTTCTTCAGTGAATGTAGTAATAGTTTGTTTTAAATCATTTATTATTAGTGGTATATTATTTTTTATTTCATTAGTAAGCGAATGAACAGATTGTTTTACTGTGCCTGCTTGCTGTTTTACATCTAAAAGTTTGTCCTTTGTGCTTTCAGCATTTGCTCGCAAATTAGCTCGTAATTGTTGCCCTGATTGAGGAGTTGAAAGAAGTACAGCGATTGTACCACCGACGATCCCAGCTCCAAGTCCAAATAAAAATGGTTTTGCTTTCATATCGATTACCTCATTCCTGTAATTATCATGTGTTACCTACTATTAAACCATGAAATGCACATATACAAAAATAAAAAAGAAACTAAACGAGTGATTTTGAATCACGGTTTAGTTTCTTTTGAAGATAAAGGTGTATTTAATCAATTATGCCTCGGCATAATTGTGTCCGGAATCGGCTTTGTGCTTAGGCCTGCACGAGGGCCGACACGATGTCGGTCATTTCAGTAATGCCACAGGACGTGGCGTTCTTAGACTGAGTTCCTCTATTTCAGCGGAAGTTTGCACACTCGCTGAAAAGTAAATTAAACCCGCATTCATCTCAACACCTATAGAGGTGGGAGACTTCTGTACCTGTCGCTACGCTTTCGGTACAAAAAATATTTGCTGAAAAAAGTTAAATTGAAATAGCTGTTTGGAATTTAGAGCGCTTTACTAATTTTGCAACTATAGGAAAAATAATTGCAAAAGCAATGACATTAAATGCTACAGCAGGTAATACAACCCCTACAAACAGTACAGCGAATGTTGCACCAACATTTGCGTTGAATACAAAAAGAGCTACTGCTAAAAAGACAGTTCCAGATAAAATTGTTCCTAAGCAAACTAAGCTAGCAGATACTATAAAATTGCTGGCCAATTTTTTTAGCACAACTAAGATAGCTAAAAAGACAAAGCCTGTTACTGCTTTATCGATAATGTTTGGAACAAGACCAGCTGGAAACGTTGTAAATAAACCTGACAGTACACCGGTTGCTAAAGAAAGTAAGAACGTTTCTTTAACAGTAGGGAACAATAAAATGCCAATAAACATCATTGTTAACATAAAATCAGGCTTCATGCCGTTTACCATACCTGGTGTGGCCACATAAAGTGTAGCGCCAACACCGACTAAAAGGGCCATTAATACTAAATTTTTTGTATTCATTTCTAATCTCTCCTCGACTATGCTAATCTTTTTTGTCTCCTAACGTGTCCTCATGACCGTTAGCGAAACTTATTTGTGAGTGTACGATATAAATCTTTAAATTGCAATAAGAAATTCTGACAATTCGAGTGTGTCAGAAATTATTTAAGGTTAGCTTTAATGCTTTCCGCAACGTCAGATAATTGCTCTGGTGTATATTTTTGTGTTTGCCAATTTAAGCCCAAGCCTTCTTTTTCATCGTAACGAGGAATAAAATGTAAGTGGTAGTGGAAAACAGTTTGTCCAGCTGCAGCACCATTATTATTAATCGTATTAAGTCCAATCGGGTTAAAAGCAGCTTTTATAGCATTCGCAATTTTGGGTGCAGCTGCATATAAATTACGAGCCACTTCCTCAGGCATCTCAAATAGATCCTTACAGTGATGCTTTGGAATTAAAAGGGTATGCCCCTTTGCTACAGGTGAAATGTCAGTAAATGCATAGACATGTTCGTCTTCATAAATTTTTGTACTTGGGATGGATCCATCAATGATCTTGCAAAATAGGCAATCGCTCATTCGGAAATTCCTCCTTATTTTATATGTATATATATTCTATCATACTCATAACTGTATCATTTGCTAATTTTTGATAAAATATAAACGAGAAGAGGAGTGATGGCATGACGGTATTAGAGGTACAACATGTGACAGGTGGTTATACAAGAAAGCCGGTTATTAAAGATTTATCATTTTCGATTGAAAAAGGGGAGCTTGTTGGCTTAATTGGCTTAAATGGAGCTGGTAAAAGTACAACGATTAAGCATATCATCGGAACGATGCTTCCAAAAGAAGGAGACATACGTTTAAATGGTGTGACGTTAAAGGAAAATACGGACAAGTATCGTACAGCATTTTCTTATATCCCTGAAACACCTGTTTTATATGATGAGCTAACATTACGTGAACATTTAGAATTAACGGCGATGGCTTATGGACTAGATGAAGCAACACTTGAAGCTCGTTCGCAATTATTATTAAAGGAATTTCGAATGGAAAAACGACTGAATTGGTTCCCATCGCATTTCTCAAAGGGTATGCGCCAAAAGGTTATGATTATGTGCGCCTTTTTAGTCAATCCAAGTCTTTACATTATTGATGAACCTTTTGTGGGACTCGACCCGCTTGGGATTCAATCCTTGCTTGATCAGATGGATGAAAAGAAAAAAGAAGGCGCTTCTATTTTAATGTCTACGCACATTTTATCTACCGCTGAAAAGCATTGTGACCGTATCATTTTATTGCATGAAGGACGCGTGCGAGCACAAGGATCAATGGAGGATTTACGCAAGGCATTTGCGATGCCACATGCGACATTGGATGATTTATATATTGCAATGACAAAGGAGCGCGACCATGAAGAACTTGCGTGATGTATGGTCCTCTCGCTTTATGCACTATATAGGTGAAGTGCAAAAATATATGCGATTTATTTTTACGGGGCATATAGCGATTGTACTGGTATTTCTTATTGGAGCAGGGGGCTATCAATATAGTGAATGGCTGAAAATTGTACAGCCTGATTTTCCAGCAGAGGTTTTAATTGCAGTGGCAGTGGGGATTTTACTAGCATTTAGTCGTCCAACTTCACTTTTGAGAGAGCCAGACCAAGTATATTTATTACCTTTAGAATCAAAAATGTCACAGTATTTTAAAAAGGCGTTAGCGTGGACGTTTTGGTCACAGGTTTGGGTTGTGGCAATTGTTTATATTGTAAGCATCCCTTTACTAAAGGCTGTTACTGAATTAACAACATCTGAAATTTGGTCAGTATTTCTACTTATTATTATATTGAAGTTTTTGAGCGTACAAGGTGAATTTAGTTATCGCTATAGTGAACGTGGTCAAATGATTTGGGTGGATAGGCTAATTCGAGCTGTTATCTTTGGTGTTACTGTGTACATGGCGCTTCAAATGCAGCTTATTTTAGCTATTGTTGCTGCTGCAGTTGGATGTGTGTATATTGTAATATTTAGAAAAAAATGTGCAGGTGAGCCTATTCCGTACGAGCATTTTGTAAAGCTGGAACAAAATCGCATGATGAGTTTCTATCGCTTTGCTAATTATTTCACGGACGTTCCACATTTACGAGGTAGCATCCGTCGTCGTGGTTGGCTTGATTGGCTTTATAAATTTGTGGCATACAAGAAGGACAATGCCCAAAAGTACTTAGTGTTCCGTACATTCGTCCGAACAGATGATCATTTTTACTTATGGCTCCGATTAACAGTGATTTCAGCTGTTATTGCAGCCTTTGTAGATATCCCAGTCGTTACATGGGTTATCGCAGGTGCATTGAGCTTTGCTACAACTATTCAATTAAAATCAGCTTTATTATCAAGCGGTGAATTTCGTATGGACATGCTTTATCCTTTAACGGATGAAGCACGTACAGTAGCAGTCAATCAAATTGTGCGTCTTGCAATGATAACGCAAGCGATTGTAGTGGGTCTATGTGGTATCACACAGCCAATGTTTTATGTTACTTTTATAATCATTTTGATTGTTAGTGAATTGACTTCTAAAGTATCTAAATCTTGAATTTTAAACATATCACCAAAGGGTAGATGAATTTAGTTAAAACATATGCCATTGATAAATTGATTGTAGTGGAGACTGGGGCGTCTCTTTGGGAATTAACGTCACAAGGCTAAAAGAATCACGTCCTGTGATAATCAACAGCCTTGTAGCTCAAGCGTATTAACAGACGTCCTCAGAAGAGCGCTCGGTAGCAACGAAAATCAACCATACGTTATGGTGATAAGCTTTTGGTTTTTTAAATTTAAAATTATAAAGCTCATTTTTCCAATAATAGAATTGGAAAAATGAGCTTATTTTTTTAAAAGAGAGTTTTAAATGGAGAAGCGCTTACTTTTGCTTAGGGCTCTCCAGTGCATTTGTCTTCTATTCTACTAATTGATAATCTAGTGCTGCTGAAACTAATACCTTTGCAGCAATGAGCATCCCTTTTTCATCAATATCGAATTTAGGGTGATGATGTGGTGCATATTTAGCAGGGCGGGCTCCCGTGAAGAAGAATGTACCTGGCTTTTCCACTAAGTAATAAGCGAAATCTTCAGCCCCCATAGTTGCTTCAATCTCAGTAACATCGCAAATATTCTGAGCGATATTACGCATAAAGAGTGTTTCCTTCTCATGATTTATAACCGCAGGGTAGCCATGACGATAATTCAGTTCAATTGTACAATCATGCGCAATTTCTGTCCCTTGGATAACCCGTTTAAATTCCCGTTCCATCGTTTCACGAACATCTTTATTAAACGTTCGAATTGTGCCATTTAAGTAGGCTGTATCGGCAATAATATTGTCGGCATTAGATGCTACGAATGAACCAACCGACAAAACAGCCGATTCGGTTGGGGCAACACGACGTGCAACAAGCTGTTGTAAATTTATAACAAGCTGAGAGCCGATAACAATCGAATCCTTTGTTTGATCTGGATGAGCGCCATGACCGCCTTGACCTTGAATCTTTATTTCAAAACTATCAACAGCGGCCATCGTTGGCCCTACGCGGTAGCCAATTATCCCTGTAGGATGGTTAGAAGAAAGATGTGTACCAAAAATAGCATCAACGCCATCCAAGGCCCCAGCCTGTACCATCCCAATTGCTCCACCTGGATCAACCTCTTCTGCATGTTGATGAATTAGTACATATTCACCTACTAACTCATCGCGCATTTCCCACAATAGCTTACCGATAATTAACAAAGTAGCTGTATGACCATCATGCCCACAAGCATGCATAACACCAGACACAGTTGATTTGTATGGTACATCTTTTTCATCTTGTATAGGAAGAGCATCAAAGTCTGCTCGTAAGGCAATCGTTTTACCAGGCTTGCTCCCTTTAATCCGCGCAATTAAACCGTGACCACTGACATTAGCTTCAACCGGTACGCCGAGTTTCTTATAATATTGAATAATATAATTAGCAGTTTCTTGCTCCTGAAAGCTTAACTCTGGGTGCATATGCAGATGACGGCGAATCGCCACCATTTCATCAAAATGAGCATCGATTTTTTCAAGTAGATGTTGGTTCATAGTAAACCTCCTTAAACGAATTATCCTAGATTTTTATTAATAACATAATAGTTTTACAAACTGGATAAATAGGGGTAAACGTTTCTCATTAAGAATATCCTTGGAAAAAGTAATGAATACCCGCGCTACTGGGGGAAATACCCGCGGAAGAACAGAGAATACCCGCGCCCCTCAATTAATCTTCGTTGTCTTCTTTTGGAGCGGCACTATAGGTTGTGACATAGGAAGCTGCTGAGAAAATGTTTTGTTGATTCACGCCTGTTGGTTCTTTGCGTTCGGCATGTGCTGATGCGAAAGCCTTTGAGCTTTTCCATGCTTCGAATGAATGAGGACCGTTCCATTGTGTCATGACAATGTATGTTTCACTATTTAATGGACGAAGTAGTCGAAAGGCTACAAAGCCTGGTTCATCTTCTATAGCACGTGCTCGATTTAAAAAGCGATGTTCAAAAACTGGTCGACCTTCATCTGTCACAGGAATATTGTTGAAAACAAAGAAGCCTCGTTCTTCTAGAGCATTTACTGAATCTAGCACTTCAAACTTACGAGGTGTGGCAAATATAGATTTTCCATTGGTTTCATGTATAAGCACAGAGTTTCCCTCTCCGTGTATTAAAATCAACGCCTCGTTTGGATGTTTATTCTTTAACTGCTCTAAAAAATCACCTGTACCAGAAGTTAAATAAATATACATAACTGTTGCCCTCCTTATAAATGTTCATCTTTTTAAAGGAATGAATGGTGCTTGTACATCGCACTACTTAGACCTACTGTTATCTACGCGAAAGCAACTAGTACGCTAAAGCGGAAATGATAACATAGCGTGATTATCTCCATTTAAATGGAAGTATATAGCTTTGTCAAAAAAGAAATCCTATAGAAAGAACAATTTTATGACATTTCCCTATGAAAACTATACAATAACAGAGGAAGCGTTTACTATTGAAAACGGATATCAATAATAACGAATTAAATCAGAGAATTTTACTATATGAATTTTATTGAGGGGAAGGAACTATTCATGACAACTTTTAATGATACTCTTCTACGTGCTGCACGGGGAGAAAGAACAGAACATACACCAGTGTGGTATATGCGACAAGCAGGACGCTCTCAGCCAGAATATCGTGCGATTAAAGAAAAGTATTCTTTAGAGGAAATTACACTTCAACCTGAACTTTGTGCATATGTAACGCGGTTACCAGTAGAAAATTACAATGTTGATGCAGCGATTTTATACAAAGACATAGTAACACCACTCCCTGGGATTGGAGTAGATGTAAAAATCAAAGCAGGCGTAGGTCCTGTAATTTCAAATCCAATTCGCTCAATCGCGGATATAGAAAAACTAGGCGAATTTAATGCGAAAGAACATACACCATACGTTTTAGAAACAATAAAAATGTTATCAGAGGAACAACTGAATGTACCTCTAATCGGCTTTGCAGGTGCACCATTCACTCTCGCAAGTTATATGATTGAAGGTGGTCCTTCAAGAAATTATAATAAAACAAAGTCATTTATGGTATCAGAGCCTCAAGCTTGGTTTGCATTAATGGATAAATTGGCTGACATGATTATTTCTGATATTTCAGCCCAGGTAGAAGCGGGAGCGAAAGCTATCCAAATATTTGACTCTTGGGTTGGTGCTTTAAATGTTGAAGACTATCGTGTGTTCATTAAACCAGTTATGACACGTATTTTTGCAGAGTTGCAAAAAGAAAATGTGCCACTTATTCAGTTTGGTGTCGGTGCAAGTCATTTAGCGAAAGAGTGGAATGATTTACCGATCGATGTTGTTGGCTTAGATTGGCGTTTACCAATTAGAGAGGCTCGTGCTAATGGTATAACTAAGCCTGTACAAGGGAATTTAGATCCATCACTATTACTTGCTGATTGGTCAATTATTGAAAAACGCACGAAAGATATTATCGATCAAGGCTTAGAAATGCCAGGGCACATCTTTAACTTAGGTCATGGTGTATTCCCAGAGGTAGATCCAGAAGTGTTAAAACGTTTAACAGCTCTTATTCATGAGTATAGTGCTCAACAAATTCAAGCACGCTCTTAATATAGATGTGAACAAGATATTAACTTTCATATTTCTTTTCTATGAATGATATCTCGATTTCATCGTAGAAAGGGTGCTGTCCAACCTAATGAATTGGACAGCTTCTTTTTGTCACATACTGTACGATAAAGATATACTTAACTATTATTTAGAGGTGAAAAGGTAATGAAAGAAGTTAAAGGCTTATTAGTTATGGCATACGGAACACCCTATAAAGAAGAAGACATCGAACCTTACTATACGCATATTCGCCACGGTCGCAAACCATCAGAAGAGCATTTAGAAGATTTACGCGGTCGTTATGAGGCTATCGGTGGTTTATCGCCACTTGCTGCTGCTACTAAGGCGCAGGCTGAAGCTTTATGCGCACGTTTAAATGAAATGCAAGATGAAGTGGAATATAAATTATTTATTGGTTTAAAGCATATCCATCCATTCATTGAAGATGCGGTAGAAGGAATGGTAGCAGAAGGTATTAAAGAAGCGGTTTCTATCGTATTAGCTCCTCACTTCTCAACGTTCTCTATTAAGTCATATAATGGTCGTGCAGCAGAAACAGCTGGAGATCGATTAACAATTACTTCTGTAGAATCTTGGTATGATGAACCAAAGTTCATTGAGTATTGGAAAAACAAAGTGAATGAAATATTTAAAGCAATGTCTGATGAAGAACGTGAAAAAGCATGCCTAATCGTGTCTGCACACTCACTTCCTGAGAAAATTAAAGAGTTGGGCGATCCGTATGAAGATCAATTAATTGAGACGGCTCGACTAATTAAAGAAGCTACGGGTGTCAATAATGTAGAAGTTGGCTGGCAATCAGCAGGACAAACACCTGAGCCGTGGATCGGTCCAGATGTTCAGGACTTAACACGTGAACTTTACGAGCAAAAAGGCTTCCGCTCATTCGTTTATACGCCAGTTGGCTTTGTAACAGAACATTTAGAAGTTTTATATGACAACGATTATGAATGTAAAGTTGTTTGTGATGAACTTGGCGCGAAATATTATCGTCCAGCCATGCCAAATACACACCCATTATTTATTGATGCAATGGTTGATGCCATTCATAAAAAATTAAGCTAAGCGAAAAGAAAGTGATGATGTTGGTGACTCAGAAAAGACGAAAGGTAGTTGTTGTAGGCGGTGGTATTACTGGCCTCACAGCTGCGTTCTATTTGCAAAAAGAAGCAAGCGCAAAAGATTTGCCGTTAGATATCGTACTTGTCGAGTCGTCATTACGTCTTGGCGGAAAAATACAAACACTGAGAAAAGATGGCTGTATTATCGAGCGCGGGCCAGAATCTTTTTTTGATCGCGAGAACTATGTATATGCTTTGGCAAAGGATTTAGGCATTGAACAAGAAATGATTACAAGCAATACAGGGCCGACTTACATTGCTGTTGGTAGTCAATTGTATCCAATCCCTAGTAATCTTTTGTCTGGGGCAACACCACATGTTTCGTCATTTATTACATCAGGTTTGTTTTCACTTAGCGGGAAAGTTCGTGCAGCGGGGGATTTTTTCATCTCGCGCTCTGCACAGGATGATGACCAACCATTAGGGCAATTTTTTAGAAGAAGATTCGGTGCTGAAATTGTAGAAAATTTAGTAGAGCCATTACTTGCTGGAACGTTTGCTGGTGATATTGAGCAGTTAAGTATGCGTTCAACATTTCCGCAGCTCTATGGATTAGAGCAAAAATATCGTAGCTTACTTATTGGTATGAAAAAGTCTGGTACAAATTTTTTAAATAACGATCTTATTACGAAAGATAAGGGCATTTTTCAATCATTTAATAATGGTCTTGAGACACTTATCGAAAAACTTGAAGAATCACTACTACCTGGTACAGTTATGAAGGGTGTTAAAGTCGAGGAAATTGAGCATGGTAAGGATGGTACTGTCCAAGTTGTGTTAAACAATTTTACACAATTAAAAGCAGATGCTGTTATTCTTGCTACACCTTTTAATGTAGCAAGAAAAATGTTCAGCAAACACCAGTTATTAAATGAATTGAGTACGATGAAGGCAGCAACTATTGCTACTGTGACAATGGCATTTAAAAAAGACCAGTTAGGTGATCTAGATGCGTTATCATTTTTTGTTTCTCGAAATAGTGATTTTTCAATAACTTCTTGTACTTGGATTAATCGAAAGTGGCCTGGCACAACACCGGATGATTACGTGCTGTTACGTAGTTATATTGGCCGAGTGGGCGACGAGGCAATTGTAGCGTTATCCGATACTGAAATTGAAAAGACCGTTTTGCAGGATTTAATGAAAACAATTGGTGTAGATGGAGAACCGTTAATGACTGTAGTTTCCCGCTGGAAAAATGCCATGCCACAATATACCGTAGGACATGAAGCGAAAATAGAGCGAGTAAAGCAAGAATTACGTGAACATTTTCCCGCTGTAAAGCTCTCGGGGAGTTCTTTCGAAGGAATATCAATACCTGAGTGCGTTGAGCAAGGTAAAAATGTTGCTGACGAAGTACTAACGGAAATGTTTGTGGATTAAATAGTTATTAGAAGTAGTACAAACTTGAACAATGTTTGTACTACTTTTTTATTGCTTTTAAGAGATTCCGCGATAAATTATTTGTAAAGTATGAGCGTTTAAAAGTAAAAATTGCACAAGTTAGATAAATCGAAATAGAAAACTGGGAAAGTAAGCTTCTACTTTCCCAGTAAAAATCTTATAGAGAATGTTATTTGTTCAACCAGTAAAAATTTTTGTTCTTTAATGCTATGAAATTCGGTGACATGACCATACAATACCGCCAGAGTTCGCTCCTCCAAGAGTAAGTCCGATCGTTAAACCGTTAGCATTGTAGAATAAATCAATGGTATCACCTGCAGTTAATTCGACTTCTCCAGCCAATGTTACTGTCCCATTACCAAGGATAGTGCGTAAATTCAATACGGCAATAATATTTACATTTAATAAAGGGAATAATCCGCTTATTAAACTTGTTGCTGCGTTTCTGCGAATTGCAAATGATGGATTGATGCCAGCTCCTAAACCAACGGTAATTACTGCAGTAGTTGAGTAGTTGATTGTTGCTTCAAAAGAGTATCTTCCGGTTGTTGGAACAGTGAAAATTCCGGTCACTGGATTGAATGCTGGTGTTGTGAAATAAGGAGATGCAACACTCCAGTTGGTGATTGTACTAGAAGCACTTACTGATACAGCATTATTAAATGCTGAGAAACCTTCTGTAAATGCTGGCCCAGTAAAGCCAGTCAAACCAGTAACGCCAGTTACACCCGTAGCGCCAGTAACGCCAGTAGCGCCAGTAACGCCAGTAGCCCCGGTAACGCCAGTAGCCCCAGTAACGCCAGTAGCCCCGGTCACGCCAGTAGCCCCAGTGTCACCAGTAGCGCCAGTAACGCCAGTAGCCCCGGTAACGCCAGTAGCCCCAGTAACGCCAGTAGCCCCGGTCACGCCAGTAGCGCCAGTAGCGCCAGTAGCCCCAGTGTCACCAGTAGCTCCAGTAACGCCAGTAGCCCCGGTAACGCCAGTAGCGCCAGTAGCGCCAGTAGCGCCAGTAGCGCCAGTAGCCCCAGTGTCACCAGTAGCTCCAGTAACGCCAGTAGCTCCAGTAACGCCAGTAGCCCCGGTAACGCCAGTAGCCCCAGTAGAGCCAGTAGGTCCAGTGTCACCAGTAACGCCAGTAGCCCCAGTAGGTCCAGTGTCACCAGTAGCCCCAGTAGAGCCGGTAACGCCAGTAGCCCCGGTAACGCCAGTAGCCCCAGTGTCACCAGTAGCCCCAGTAACGCCAGTAGCCCCAGTAGCCCCAGTAGCCCCAGTAGCCCCAGTAGCCCCAGTAGCCCCAGTAGAGCCAGTAACTCCAGTAGAGCCAGTAACCCCGGTAGAGCCAGTAACGCCAGTAGCGCCAGTAGCCCCAGTAGGTCCAGTGTCACCAGTAACGCCAGTAGCGCCAGTAGCCCCAGTAGCCCCAGTAACGCCAGTAGCCCCGGTAACGCCAGTAGCCCCAGTAACGCCAGTAGCCCCGGTAACGCCAGTAGCGCCAGTAGCGCCAGTAGCCCCAGTGTCACCAGTAGCTCCAGTAACGCCAGTAGCCCCAGTAGAGCCAGTCATCCCAGTAGAGCCAGTAACTCCAGTAGAGCCAGTAACTCCAGTAGAGCCAGTAACTCCAGTAGAGCCAGTAACCCCGGTAGAGCCAGTAACTCCAGTAGAGCCAGTAGCCCCAGTAGGTCCAGTGTCACCAGTAACGCCAGTAGCCCCAGTCACACCAGTAGCCCCGGTAACGCCAGTAGTCCCGGTAACGCCAGTAGCCCCGGTAACGCCAGTAGCCCCAGTAACACCAGTAACACCAGTAACACCAGTAGCCCCAGTAGCCCCAATAGCCCCAGTGTCACCAGTAGCCCCAGTAGCCCCAGTAGCCCCAGTAGCTCCAGCAGAACCCGCAGCCCCAGTAGAGCCAGTAACGCCAGTAGCCCCAGTCACACCAGTAGAGCCAGTAGAGCCAGTAGAGCCAGTAGAGCCAGTAACACCAGTAACACCAGTAACACCAGTAACACCAGTAACACCAGTAACACCAGTAACACCAGTAGCCCCAGTAGAACCAGTAGAACCAGTAACACCAGTAGAGCCGGTCACGCCAGTAGCCCCGGTAACGCCAGTAGAACCAGTAACGCCAGTAGAACCAGTAACGCCAGTAGAGCCGGTCACGCCAGTAGCCCCAGTAGCCCCAGTAGCCCCAGTAGCCCCAGTAGCCCCAGTAGCCCCAGTAGCCCCAGTAGCTCCAACAGAACCCGCAGCCCCAGTAGAGCCAGTAACGCCAGTAGCCCCAGTAACACCAGTAGCCCCAGTAGAGCCAGTAGCCCCAGTAGAGCCAGTAGAGCCAGTAGCCCCAGTAGGTCCAGTGTCACCAGTAACGCCAGTAGCCCCAGTAACACCAGTAGCCCCGGTAACGCCAGTAGTCCCGGTAACGCCAGTAGCCCCGGTAACGCCAGTAGCCCCAGTAACACCAGTAACACCAGTAACACCAGTAGCCCCAGTAGAGCCAGTAGCCCCAGTAGCTCCAGCAGAACCCGCAGCCCCAGTAGAGCCAGTAACGCCAGTAACGCCAGTAGCCCCAGTCACACCAGTAGAGCCAGTAGAGCCAGTAGAGCCAGTAGAGCCAGTAGAGCCAGTAGAGCCAGTAGAGCCAGTAGAGCCAGTAGAGCCAGTAACACCAGTAACACCAGTAACACCAGTAGCCCCAGTAGAACCAGTAGAACCAGTAACACCAGTAGAGCCGGTAACGCCAGTAGCCCCAGTAGCCCCAGTAGCCCCAGTAGCCCCAGTAGCTCCAGCAGAACCCGCAGCCCCAGTAGAGCCAGTAACGCCAGTAGCCCCAGTAACACCAGTAGCCCCAGTAGAGCCAGTAGAGCCAGTAGAGCCAGTAGCCCCAGTAGAGCCAGTAGCCCCAGTAGAGCCAGTAGAGCCAGTAGCCCCAGTAGCTCCCGTAGGACCAGTTACTCCACGTTTAATAGGAATAACAGGACAGCTTGGAGCACAAGGATTACAACAACACGGGAATGTATTACATTTGCTACAAATTCTATTTTTAAATTGTCCAAAATGCATTGTTTCACCTCCTCTCTCAAATATCGTATTCATAGAGAGAGAAGGTGAAATAGACAGTTAACTACTTGGTTATTCTAAAATATCAATAGCGATAAAAGTATTTTTCTTCAATGAATAGTTAAAATCTATTACTAGAAATTGAAAATTACTCCAATGCCCCAAAGTACTTACTAATCCTTTAATATAGAAGGAAATTAAGATTTTTCATTGTCCTTATTTAAAATACGATCAAAATATGTTTTATTGTGCAGGATTTTTTCATCATTTGGTAAATAGGATCTTGCTAATTCATTATGTGCGTTAGCTAGTTCATATTGTTGTAATCGATCAAAGAGGACGCAAAGTTGTAAGTGGGGTAACCAGGTCGTAAAGGTTTTATTTTGAAAAGGAGTGTTAGGTTTTTGCTGGATGACAAGCGCTTGTTCATACCAAAATATTGCTTCATAATTTTTGGCTTGTTCCATAAAATGAAAGCCAAGTCTACAACACGCTTCCGGGCGTGGAATGTCATATTCAAAGCTTCTTAAAATGGAACTCAAATTATTTTCTTTATCATTTAAATGAGAGTAACAGTCTGCTAATTTAAAACAGGCTCGGATATTATCTTCTACCCAGCCCAGTTTAGAAGCTAAAAACGTTTCATAGTAAAATAGTGCATCCTCAAATTGTTCATGATCTAGTAATTCATTTGCATAATAAAATGTATCTCGTGGAGAGAGAAGTTCTCCTGATTCAACTAATTGCTTATAGATGTTAATATTCCGATTATGATCATGACTAAGTGGTAAATGGCTGACAGCGATATCACTATCCAAAAGCTTCCCGCCGACTTCTAAATATTCATGGACAGCACCTATCCATTGAAATTTTTTATCTCTTCTTACTAAACGATATCTTCTTAATAGAGAACTTACATTTCCCTCAAGATCAAAGCTTAAATTATAATTCATCGAAACGGCATCTATATCAGTACTCAAAGATTCTTTTAGTGCTTTAAATTTTTCTTGATCCTCCTCTAATAATACGTCGTCTGCATCAAGCCAAAAAATGTACTCCTTTGTTGCTTGCTGAAATGAAAAATTTCTTGCAGCTGCAAAATGCTGAATCCATTCGAAATCATAAATACGATCTGTGAATTGTTTAACGATTTGCTTTGTATTGTCGGTAGAGCCTGTATCAATGATATTAATCTCGTCGACTAACCCTTTTACAGATGCTAGACATCTACCGATGACATCTTCTTCATTTTTCACTATCATACATAAGCTAATGGACACCATAAAGTGGATTCCTCCTTACCGTAATCAATGTAGTATATGAGCTACTATATTTTTGGTTTAGATAAATGCTCGTAGATGTAGTATTAATTGTGAAATTTGCTTTGTTTTCTTTGTCATAAATTTACCATTCAAGTTTCACGCGAATTTCACAATTGTGAAGTATAGTTAAGAAACAGAGGTGATGATGTTGAAAAAATGGGTATTCTTCATTTTTTCTTTAGCACAGCTAATATGGCTAGCAGGGTGTACGGAGAAATCGTTTGATCCTATAGAACGCGACCAGGATTTTATTGCATCCTTAAATATACAGGAGCCTTCGCTAGATTTTATAGATGGGCAAGGGAATGTGATGGCAACGTGGTTATTTGACAAAGCTTACTCGGGGGCAATACTGCTTGAAAATGATCGTGTGTTGTTGTACGGTCATCAATTAAATGAAATAGACGTCTATACATTATCAACCGGAAAGAAGCTCTATTCCAAAAAAGTAAAGCTTGGTACAACCAATGTGTATTATGCCGAAAATAAAAAACAGTTTTTTATTGCGAATAGCAAAACAAATACAGTGACAAGCTTTGATGAGAAGGGCAACGAACTGGCAACACAGAAGCTAGGTAACTATCCTATGTCAATGGCAGCCTATAAAGATAAGCTATATGTGATTAATTATAAAGATACGAAATTATCGGTGTTAAATATAGAAAATCTAAAGGTTGTGCAAGAGTGGCCGATTCAAAAATCATCACATGGAATAGCTATTCTCGAAGAGACAAATGAACTATGGATGGGTGGGCATGGCGAAGGAAGCAAACCGAATAGTTTTGTTAAAAAATATGATCTTACGACAGGAGTCAAAAAAGGGGAGATAAAAATGCCTTTAATGCCTGTTGGATTAACCAAAACAAAGGATGCTATCCTCGTTGTTAGTCATGGTCATAATGAATTATATGTTGCTGACTTTGATGGAAATGTGAAATGGGAGCAAGTGGTAGGCGCTAATCCATTTGCCGTAAATCAATTTAAAGATAATATTGTTGTCGCTGGCTATGATGACCATACTTTATATTTCATAAGAGAAGGTCAGGTGGAAAAAACAGTTGATGTGGGGAAAGGTGCATTTCAACTGTTAGTGAGGGAGGAAAAAATGTGACAACTGTATTAATTGTTGATGATGAGAAAGATATGCGTAATTTAATAGAAATGATGCTCAATAATTCTAAAATTGAGACTTTAACAGCAGCAAGTGGTACAGAAGCCTATGATATTATTGTGCGCGAAAAAATTGATTTAGTTCTACTAGATGTGATGATGCCGCATGAAGACGGCTTTGCGGTTTGCCAAAGTATACGTGCGATGTCGAATATACCAATTATTTTCCTGACAGCACGCGATGCAAATGAGGATAAAGTTAAAGGCCTAACAATTGGCGGAGATGATTATATTGTAAAACCGTTTACAAATGATGAGCTAGTTGCACGAATTCATGCTGTGTTAAGAAGAAGTGGTGCTAATATTGAAGAATTACAGCAAAAATATGTGATACTTGGACCTATTAAAATAGATGAGACTGCACGCAAAGTATCTGTGGATGGAAAGAGTGTTCCGCTTACTTTAAAGGAGTTTGAACTATTACATTTATTTATGAACAACCCTGGGAATGCTTATACAAGGGAGCAATTACTAGAACGCATTTGGGATATTGATTATGTAGGGGGTACAAGAACTGTTGACACGCATATAAAAACCTTACGTATAAAGCTTGGAAAGGAAGCAGCGGGGCATATTCAGACCGTTTGGGGAGTGGGCTACCGCTTTGATCCTGGCGAATGAAAAAGATTTCAACACGTATTTGGCTATTAATCTTTGCATTTTTAATTATTACCGTTGTCTTCATGTATGTCCTGACTGATTATTTATATGAACGGCTTTATGTAGAAGACACGGAAGAGATGATGGTAGAGGTAGGGTCAAAGCTACAAACGATGTATACCGGTAGTAAAGTAACGGATCAATTTATTGCAGATATTGAACAGTATACTAATTATTCTAATTTGAATATTTTTGCAGTAAGAAATCCGCGTGAACTAAGTGCTTGTGTGCCATTTGATATTGATTTCGAAACATTGATTGGTCCAGAAGAACGACAGCAATTACTGGCAGGTGAATATGTACAGAAAATTGGGTATGAGCCTCGGTTTGATAGACAGTTAATTTCTGTAGTACTTCCGCTAGTAGACCAAAATAGGCTTGAAGGAATAATATATATTTATTTCCCTTTAGCAAAAATTAGTGAGTTAGCGAATAAAGAAGTCATTTCCTTATTTGTCAGTGCCTTTATATTTTTAATTGTCATCAGCTATTTAATTTATAAAGGAATTCGTCATATTATGCGACCTCTAAGTAATTTGCAAAGAGCTGTTGAGCAAATGTCAGACGGAAACTATGGAACACGTGTGACAGTTCAATCTAAAGATGAAATAGGAAGATTATCTAGCACCTTTAATAAAATGGCAGAGTCGATTCAACAAGAGGATGAAGCTCAAAAAACATTTTTAGCTACAGTTTCACATGAGCTAAGGACACCTATTAGCTATGTAAAAGGATACAGTGAAGCGATGCAAAAGGGCATTATTCCAGAAAGTCAAAAAGAGGAAACGATCCAGCTAATTGTACGTGAGGCAAATCGGATGGAACGTTTAACGAATGAATTACTTCTACTTGCTCGTATGGAAAATGAACAGGCGGAAATTACTTTATATCCAATTCCGCTTGCTGAAACATTACGCGAGGTTCAAAAAATATTAACACATCAAGCAGAGAAGAAGGCCATTGCAATCCATTTGGATGCTGATGATGCATTGATTATCAAAGCTGATGAAGTAAAGCTGAAACAAGTTTTTATTAATATAATTGAAAATGCTATTAATTACTCGTATGAGCAGTCAAAGGTTGAAATTACTGCTTTTGAGGATAATGGAAGTGCACAAATTACGATAAAGGATTATGGGATTGGTATTCCAAAAGAGGATTTATCACATGTAACTGAGCGCTTTTATCGTGTTAACAAAGCACGGAGTCGAGCAGATGGTGGCAGTGGACTCGGCTTGTCGATTGTTGAACAATTGCTGAAGCAGTTACAGGGCAAGATAGAGATTGAAAGTGAAGTTGAAAAAGGCACAATTGTAAAAATTACATTGCCGTTAATGGAGGAATAAAACATGAAAAAATGGTTATTGGCATTAGTTGCAGTACCTGCATTATTAGTAGGCTGCGGAGAAAAGAAAGAATCAACAGCTTTACCTGAACCACAAGAGCCACAAATGTTGGAGGTTCAAATTTTAACACCTAAAGAAGTAGCAATAAATGAAACAGTTGAGCTTGCTGCGCAAGTTGAACAAGGTGGCAAAAATATTGATGATGCAGATGTGAAATTTGAAGTGTGGGAATCTGGTAAACGAGATGAAGGGCAAACAATTGAGGGTAAATTAGAGAAAGACGGCGTTTATAAAGCAGAGACTAAGTTTGACCACGATGGAGTATATTATATGTATGCTCATACGACAGCTAATGGTGTTCATAATATGCCGAAGCAACAAATTACTGCTGGTAGCCCCGATATGACGAAAGTTTTACCAGAAGATGAAAAAGCAAATAATAACAGCATGGATCATAACATGATGGATCACGGTAATGATAAATCAGAGGGTGCTGAGCATAGTGATCACGAAAAAAGTGAAAAAAATCACAATTAAATGCTTGCATTATTTTTAAAATAGGAATATGATAATGACCAGATGACCGAAATGGTTTTCTGGTCATTAACATTTTCGTGTACAAAGGCATGTACATAATAGAACAAGAAAGGATGTTACTAATGGATCGTAGGCAGGAAATTCTTGAAGCAGCTACAAAATCCTTTACATTGTTTGGATACAAGGCGACAACAATGGAGCAAGTAGCTAAAATTGCGAATGTCGGTAAAGGGACGATTTACACATTCTTTGCAAATAAAGAAATTTTATTTCAAGAGATAGCTATGTCACTTGTACGAGAGATGCAAGCAGAAGCGGATGCAGTGTTGGATGCATCAGCTAGCTTTATGGACAATGCGCACAATGCTTTAATGAAAATGCTACAGTTCCGTGAAAAACATCTTTTATTTGTAAAGCTATTAGAGGAGGAAAAGGAACTACGAACGCCAGCAGTTAAACAAGCTCTAGTTCGCATTGAGAATGAAATTTTATCCTACGTTACTGAATTAATTCAAAGACGTATCGTAAAAGGAGAAATTAGAGTCTGTGATGCAGAATTAGTAAGCTTTCTGTTGCTAAAGGCGTATCTAGCATTTGTTGTTGATTGGCATGAGCTACATGGTGAAATTATTCCAGAAGAAAAGATACTAAATCTTTTCAAGGAAACAATCTTCCGCGGACTAATTTTAACTTGATTTGGCCGAGCTAAAAAGTGAATCAAGGACAATCTAGAAGTTTTACCCACCTGAAATTTTGTTTTTTTTTTGAATAAAAATGACCGACTGACGTTTTCGGTCAATACTATAGGAGTGAAGAAAACGTATGATTAAAGCTGAGTGGCTGAAAATCTTAAAAACAAGAAAAATGCTTGTTTCAATAATCGCTGTATTATTTATTCCAGTGATGTACGCAGGTATGTTTTTATGGGCATTCTGGGATCCATATAAAGGCCTTCCGAATTTGCCAGTAGCTGTTGTCAATGAAGATAAGGGCGCTGAAATGGAAGGAGTTAAATTAGATTTAGGGAACGATTTAGTCGATAAGCTTGTCGAGAGTAACGAGTTTAAGTTTATTGACGTTTCCAAAGAAGAAGCTGAAAAAGGCTTACATGGCCGTGATTACTATATGATTCTAGAAATTCCAACAAATTTCTCTGAGCACGCAACTACTTTATTAGATGACAAACCTTCTAAACTAGTTATGAATTATATTCCGAATGAAGGATTGAACTTCCTTGGTGCACAAATTGGTGAAACAGCAATGGACCGTGTACGTGCGGAAGTAAATTCACAAGTCTCAGCAACGTATGCTGAAAAATTATTTGATTCTATTACAACTCTTGGAGATGGATTTACAGAGGCTGCTGATGGCTCGAATAAGCTAGGTGAGGGTGCAAAAACTTTAGCGAATGGTACAAAAGATTTAAAAGGTTATATAGAGAAAATAGCATCAAGTTCGGTTGAATTGTCGAATGGTGCAGATAAAATTGCTAAAGGTATTGGAGATGCTTCAAAAGGTGCAAATGAAATAAATACTGCTATAGGAAGCATACAAAACGCTACTGGACAGTTATACCCAGGTGCACAGAAAATAGAAACTGGGGCAACAAAGCTTTCGGGCGGTATATCACAATATACACAGGGTGTAGCTCAACTTCAAGCAGGTGTAGCTAAGATTAGCAATAATCAACCAAAAATCACTGCAGGCGCAGCAGAACTTGCTAATGGTGCAGGTCAATTAAATGGTGCAGCAGGTCAATTAACAGATGGTTCTGCTCAAGTAGCAGCAGGCATCAATGAGTTATCTAAACAATTAGAAGGCATGATGGGTTCATTGCCTGAAGAGCAAGCAGCAGTATTAAAACAAACATTAACTAAGCTACAAGCAGGAAGTGCAAGCGTGCATGAAGGCTTAGGTGCTTTATCTGCTGGTACAAAACGATTACAAGTTGGTGCTAACGAATTAAATACTGGTGCATCGCAAATTGCAGCAGGTCAATCACAAGTGTTAGCAGGTGCAAATGCATTAACATCAAAAAGTGGTGAATTAATCCAAGGGGCACAAACTCTTCAAGCTGGTAGTGCAACACTTGCTCAAAAATTAGGTGAATTAAATGCAGGTGCTCAGAAAGTTGGAGCAGGTTCTAAAGCATTGGCTTCAGGTTTGGATGAGCTAGTAAGTGGTTCAAATAAACTTGCAAATGGTCAATCAACACTTGCATCTAAATCAGGTGAAGTAGCAGAGGGTTCTACAAAGATTGTTGATGGTTCAACTGAACTTGCAGATGGTACATCAACTTTATCTGGCAAACTAGGTGAAGCAAGTGAAAAAGCAAAAGAAGTTCATGCAAGCAAAGACACATATGATATGGTAGGTAGCCCAGTTGAGGTTGATAAAGAATCTGTTAACCATGTACCTAACTATGGAACAGGTTTCTCACCATACTTTATTTCTCTAGGTTTATTCGTAGGTGCGTTATTAATCTCTATCGTTTTCCCACTTGTGGAACCAGCGATTCGTCCAAAAAATGGAGCCGCTTGGTTTACAAGTAAAGCTTCAGTTTTAGCAATAGTCGGCTTAATTCAAACTATATTAACAGTGGTTATTGTAAAATGGGGCTTAGGTCTTGAAGTAAACAATTTCGGATACTTCTGCCTAACAGCATTATTAACAAGTTATGTTTTCTTAGCTTTAATTCAAATGTTAGTATCTATTTTCGGTGATCCAGGACGCTTTATGGCGATTGTTGTATTAATTTTACAACTTACAACAAGTGCGGGTACATTCCCACTTGAGTTAATCCCATCACCATTACAAGTATTTAATAAACTATTACCAATGACATATACTGTTTCAGCATTTAAAGCAAGTATCTCAACTGGTGATACATCATTCTTAATGCAAAACTACGGAATTCTAGCAGGCTTCCTAGTAGCATTCTTAGCAATTACTTTCGGTTATTTCATGTTACTACACACAAAACGTTACTCAAAAGTAGCCGAAGAAAACTAAAAAGGAATTTTTTACACCCACCGATATCGGTGGGTGTTTTTTTGCGGTTGGATGATTGTCTGGCAATGGAAGAGTTACTCAGTAGCGGGGAGAACTAATCAGGTACGGGGTAGAACTGTTCAGCTTCAGCAGAAAACAGCTCATATGCAAAAAGTCATACAAAAAACAGCAGCTGATATGAGCGTATCGGCTGCTGTTTTTAAGTGTAAGAGATTTAATTAAGGGTTCATCAATTAATATGATGAGAGGTGTCATTTTTAGTACGTGTGGGGCACGTATATGACTATTACAGAATAGGCAAATGCTTATAGGTGGTTACATTTTTCACAAGTGTTGCTGTAGCATTCACTTTGTTCTTCAATCTTTTCACCGCATTCTGTACATTGCTTTGCAGGTAGGTTCTTGAAAAATTCAACTACATTTTCTAACATTGTGGACTCCTCCTTTAAGTTCATCTGTACTATTACTGTTTTAATATTTTCTAGTGTATTATAACAGAAGCTTTTCGTCAACACAAAATGCCTAATTTACGTTAAAATAAATATGGATATATTGTGAAGGAGGAAACGTAAATTATGATATTCGTTGATAATAAAGGGATTCATGATCCACGCATTAACCTTGCCATTGAAGAGTATTTATTGAAAACGATGGATGTTGAAAAGGAGCCAGTGCTACTTTTTTACATAAATCAGCCTTCAATCATCATCGGTAAAAATCAAAATACTATCGAAGAGATTAATACAGATTACGTAGAGGATAATGGCATAATCGTTGTTCGACGCCTTTCTGGTGGCGGCGCGGTGTATCATGATTTAGGGAACCTCAACTATAGTTTTATTACTAAAGACGATGGCGATAGCTTTATGAATTATAAAAAATTCACGCAGCCTGTTGTAGATGCACTTGCAAAAATGGGCGTTCATGCAGAGCTTTCAGGACGCAACGACATTTTAGCAGAAGGACGTAAAGTTTCCGGGAACGCGCAGTTTTCTACAAAGGGCCGTATGTTTAGCCACGGCACATTACTGTTTGATACAGAAATTGACGCTGTAGTATCTGCATTAAAGGTGAAGAAGGATAAAATTGAATCAAAGGGTATTAAATCGATTCGTTCAAGAGTAGCAAATATTTCTGAGTTCTTAAAAGATAAGATGACAGTCGAAGAATTCCGTCTAGAAATTTTAAAATCCATTTTCGGTGGGGAAGAAAATATTCGCTATTATGAGCTAACAGAGGAAGACTGGGCAAATATCCATAAGCTATCTGAAGAGCGTTATCAAACATGGGAATGGAACTATGGGAAATCGCCTCGCTTTAATATTCAAAAAACACATCGCTTCCCAACAGGAGGCATTGATATTCGCTTAGAGGTGAATAAAGGAATTATTGAAGAAGCACATATTTTTGGTGATTTCTTCGGTGTAGGCGACATGACAGATGTTGAACAACGATTAGCTGGGACAAACTATGATCGAACTGAAATTGCTAAAGCGTTAGCTGATATTGATATTCCAACATACTTTGGTGGAATTACGACAGAAGAGTTTTTACAATTAATTTATTAAGAAAAGCTTGTGTAGAAATTGGCAAATGTTCTTATTGAGACATAAGTGGACACACTTTTTCTTAATAAATCCAGGGTGTTAAAAAATGGAACATCTCCATAACGTGAGGTTGATTTCCGTTCCGACTGGGCGCTTTGTCGCTGTCGCCTTGCTTTCGCGCAGATAAAACATTTGTTGTTGCTGTCGCTACGCTTTCGCACAGATAAAACATTTGCTGCCGCTACGTTAGCACTACGCTTTCGCACAGAGCAAAGCTTCCTGGGGGCGTCCGATGAGCCGCTTCGCTTCGCTGCAGGGTCTCGGGCCAACAGATGTTTTTTGCGCGAAAGCGAAGCGGCAGCAGAGGGTTTGGTTTTGTTTGTGCGAAAGCGCAGCGACAGCAACAGCACCGATGTTGGTCACGAAGGCGTTATCACAGGATGTGATGCTTTTAGCCTTCGTTCCTCTATCGCTGATCCCCAAGGAGTCGCCCAGTCTCCACTCCAATCAACTTATCTTCATCTTTTGGTGATGAGACCCAAATATCTCTAGCTAACGATTCGTGTTAACTTTTCTACAAAAGGTTCGCTGACAGTTATGTCAGTGGGCCTTTTTTTGATACAATATAGGATAGAAAGGAGTGTTGGTATGGAGAAGCATCGAATATTTATTGTCGAAGATGATGTAAAGATTGCATCATTGCTCGCAGAAACGCTTAGAAAATATCAATACGAAGTTGAAACAATCAAAGAATTTGATCATCTCGTTGAAGAATTCACAGCATTTAACCCACACATGGTGTTGCTTGATATAAATTTACCTTCGTACGATGGCTACTATTGGTGTCGCCAACTACGTCAACATACAACTTGTCCAATTATTTTTATTTCCGCTCGTTCTGGGGAAATGGATCAAATTTTTGCGCTAGAAAATGGGGGCGACGATTTCATTACGAAGCCATTTAATTATGAGATTGTGCTAGCTAAAATCCGTAGTCACTTGCGTCGTACATATGGCGAATATGCAACAAGACAAGAAGAACGGACAATTAAACAAGGACAGCTCGTTCTTCATTTAGAAAGAATGGAGCTTCATAAAAATGATTTAGAGATCCCACTTCAGAAAAAAGAATGTATCATTTTAGAACTGTTGATGGGAAATGCTCCAAAAGTAGTGGCGCGTGAGCAACTGTTAGAAGAGCTTTGGGACGATCAGGCATTTGTCGATGAAAATACATTGAACGTCAATATGACACGAGTGCGTAAAAAGCTAGCTGATTATCAAATAATGTCTTCTATAGAAACGGTGCGCGGAGCAGGTTATCGCTTTATTTTAAGTGCAGGTGAGCTATAGTGGGCTGGAAATTATTTTTGCGTGATTACGCATCGTTCATTGTATTCCAGTTCTTACTAGTCGGTTTTATTATGGTCTTATATTGGTTGGACGGCTTTCGAAATGTTGATACTGCTATATATTCCTTCTGTATTAGTTTAGTGTTACTAGCCTCGTTTTTAATTATCCGTTATTTAATGCGTCAACGTTATTTGATCAAAATATCGCAGCTACCTAAAACGATGGAGGATGTATTGCAAAAAAATGCTAAAACACCTGAGGCGATACAAGCTGAAAAATATATGCATGAACTATATCGACTATATAAGCATGAGCTTCAATCGTTATATGCTGGTCAAAAACGACATGATCAGTTTATGAATCAATGGGTGCATCAGATGAAAACACCAATTTCTGTTATTGAGCTCTTATTACAGGATGAGCGTCCTCTTGATAAAAAGAATGTACAGGAGGAAATTGACCGCCTGCGTAGAGGCTTGGATATGGTGCTAGTGAACGCTCGATTAGAAAATTTTGAAGAAGATATGCAAGTAGAACAGATTGCTTTAAAAATGATTGTTACGGCAACTGTAAATGAAAATAAACGTTTATTTATTACGAAGCGTGTCTTCCCAGAAATTCATATTGAGGACGATATTATCGTAGCAAGTGATTCAAAATGGCTTCGCTTTATTATCGGGCAATTCGTCACAAATGCGGTTAAATATACGTTTGAGGTAAATAAAAAAATAGTGATTTCTGCCGTTAAAAAGGATGACCACGTACAATTAGCCATTTGTGATGAAGGTATTGGTATTCCTGCTTCCGATCTTTCTCGTGTCACTAAAGCGTTCTTTACTGGTGAGAATGGGCGTAAAACTGGGGAATCCACAGGGATGGGCTTATATTTAGCGAAAGAGATCTGTGAAAAACTCGGTCACGAATTAAACATTACATCAGAGGTAGAGAAAGGAACAGTTGTTACAGTGACATTTACGAATTAGGGGGATCGGAAATGACAGAGGTATGTTTGGCTGAATGGGTTTTACATGTAGAGACAGAGAAAACAGAAGCATTATACGAATCACTTAACGAAGTTTGTGAGTGTTTATCCTGCAAAAATTTCCGTAAGGCTAGTCTTTTGCTTAATGAAGAAGTCATGCATTTTTCGAATAAGCTTGGGCTAGACTTATATAAACCAACTTTACTTAACGCTTTTCCTGTAGAAGGTGAACAAGTGATGTACAGTGGACATTATACGATTTGTGGAGAAGTAATTGAAGGTGAAATAGATGCATGGGATATAATTGTTGGTTCTCATTGCTTTAGTCTAGTGGAGGAGGAAGGTAATACGCCAGCTGAAGGTTTAACGGAGCCACATTTTCAAATTGGCTTTGAAGTAGTATTGCAGTGGCTTTTACCAGAATCTATGGAATTAATGAAGAAATAAGGTGAATAAGATATGCCTATTTTACAAATAAAAGACGTGACGAAGGTGTATGAAGGTAAAGTAACCCATCGTGCTCTAAATCAACTAAGCTTTGATGTGGAGGAAGGCGAGTTTTTAGCAGTCATGGGTCCATCAGGAAGTGGAAAAACAACATTATTAAATCTCATTTCTACGATTGATGAACCAACGAGCGGAGAAATCATTTTAGATGGCATGAATCCTCATATGCTTAAAGCAACTGAGCTAGCTTACTTTAGAAGAAGGCAGCTTGGTTTTGTTTTTCAGGATTTTAATCTTTTGCATATGCTCACAGTGGAAGAGAATATTGTGCTGCCACTGACTTTAGACCAACAACCATTAGAAGTAATGGAGGAGCGTCTTGCAAGTATTGTGGAAAAGCTCGATTTAACTTCATTTTTGCATAAACGCCCAAATGAAATATCAGGTGGACAAGCGCAAAGAACAGCTATTGGTCGGGCACTTATTCATAACCCAAGTCTCATTTTAGCAGATGAGCCGACCGGGAATTTGGATTCGAATTCTTCGCGTGATGTACTTGAGCTTTTAACAAAAATCAATCAGGAAAGACGAACAACGATTGTTATGGTAACACATGATCCAATTGCAGCTAGCTACTGTGATCGCGTGTTATTTATTAAAGATGGGGAATTCTTTAATGAAATTTACAAAGATGATCGTCGACAAATGTTTTTCCAGCGAATATTAAATGTGTTGAGCTTACTAGGAGGAGGACAAGTAGGTGACCTTTCGACAATTCGCTTACCGTAATGTCGTACGGAACAGCCGTATATACGGCGCCTTTTTCATGGCAAGCTTTTTTTCTGTGGCTGTGTTTTTTATCTATTCAATGCTCATGTTTCATCCGGATATTGAAAGTGGGATTTTAGGAGAGGCATCGTTAATTGGGATGGTTGGTGCGGAAGTCGTACTCGTTCTTTTTACATTATTCTTTTTATATTATTCGATGAGTGCTTTTTTAGAGGCAAGATCACATGAGTTTGCAATTTTACTACATTTAGGAATGGAAAAACGCCAGATGAATAAGCTTGTCTTTTTGGAGACAATGATTATTGGATCGGGTTCTATTTTTGTTGGGATTGTATTCGGTTTCTCGTTTTCGAAATTCTTTTTCATGATTGTGCGGGAAATTTTACATTTAGATAGTTTACCCTTATATGTTTCATGGGAGCCTTTTTTACTAACAATTGGTGTTTTCACAAGTGCTTTTGTAGTCATTTCTTTAATTAGTGTATATTTCACACGTGAAAGAAAATTGCGCGATCTCCTTAAGGGAAATGACTATTTAAATAGTGTTTCAACTTATTCAAAAATTCGTGCTGTATTTGGTATTACCCTTATTTTATCATCATACGTATTATCAATTATCGTAGGTAACACATCTTTAATTGGTTTAACATTAGTAATTCCGTTTTTAGCAACCTTTGGAACATACTATTTTTTCAGAGATTCTTTACCTTGCTTTTTAGATAAAGCACGAGGGAAACGGAAATTTCATTGGCAACGCTACCGTCTTCTTTCGTTAGCTGAGCAAACACATATTATGATGGACAATGTGAAAATGTTTTTTGTAGTAACGATGGTGTCAACAATGGCCTTTTTATCGGTCGGTGTTTTAGCAACGATGTCATCATATACTATACAATATGATCGTTTAAATCCACTAGGGCTTGTTTATAAGGGAGATGTCGACAATCCATATGAGCGAAATCATATCGCCTCTTTACGTATGGAATTAGAGGAAAAGGGCTTGTCCTATCATTTATCTCGCTTTGTTGTTATCAAGCAAACCTCTTCCTATACTCAAAATGAGGTTGAGGTGTTTAGGGAATCAGATATGAATGTATTGCTTTCTTCCTATAGTTATCCATTACTTGATATGGCTAAAGGAGAGGCAGTGTTTATTCCATATTCGGAAGAGTCTCTTAACAAACTAAAAAATAAAGTTGTGCATACAGTTTTAGAGGAAAATTCTATCCCGATCACCATTGATAGTGTATATCCTAAAATAGTATTCCCAGGGTCTATTGTTAGTGTTAATTCTATCGTGATCAGCGATGAGGATTTTGTAAAGCTCATAAAGCCGATTGCCGATAAAAACGTTGCGCAGCCAACTTATCATTTATTTACTTTCTATATTCCTCAGTGGATGGAAACAAAAAATATTGGCAAGGACATAAATGAGTTACAAGCGTCCCTATATTTTTATAAGAAAAACAAATTTAGCCCATTTTACTTTGAAAATGCAGGATTAAATTATTCTTATATATTAGCTACTTATTCTTTATTCACATTAGTAGGGGTTTTAGTAGCAACGGTATTTTTATTAGCAGCAGGTAGCTTCGTTTACTTTAAACTGCATACTTCTCTTGAAAGAGAAAAGCGTAAATTCGATGTATTAAAGCGAATGGGCTTAACGGATACGGAGCTCAAAAAGCTTGTGAATCGTCATTTGTTCCCGCAATTTTTCTTACCATGGGGTGTTGCAATGATGCACAGCCTCTTTGCTTTTCTTATGGTTCAAGGTGTTTTAAAGGATATTGCTAATATTTCCATTGTAAAAGAAGTTGTCTTATCTTTTAGCTTTTTTGTTTTAATTCAAGTAGTCTATTTTTACTTGATTCGTTGGCGATACATCTCGCATATACGTTCGTAGAAAATGCGTACAAAAGAGAAAAAAATGAGTTATTTGACGTAAATTATGACATGAGATAAAAAGTTTCGTTGTTTTTTTAATATATTTCTTATATAATGTTACTGAATGATGATTCATTTTGTCTTTATTTAGTAGATTTAGGTGATGAGATGGATGGGGTGTGATTCCTTTACAAGGGAAGTCCAAACATTTACTGAATGAAGATAAGCCTCCGGCGGATGTCACGGATTGTTTATCTGCGCGAAAGCGAAGGGTCAGTGTCAATGCGCCAAGGCGAAATTGATACGATAAGGGGATGGTGTAATTGAATTTAGTTTCAAGTGTTCGTCAGCAAGCATTAGAGCAACCGGATAAAATTGCGTATCATTTTATGGGGAAAGATACGACGTACGGTGAGTTTGAACACACAGTTGGTCGTTTTGCAAAAGGGTTACAACAATTAGGGGTAGAAAAAGGGGACCATGTGGCGTTTTTACTCGGCAATACACCACATTATTTAATTTCGTTATATGCAACAATGAGTATTGGGGCAACAGCAATTCCAATTAATCCAATCTATACACCGGATGAAATTTCGTATATTTTGCATAATGGGGATGTAAAAGCTGTTATTGCACTTGATGCACTTCTTCCATTAGTAGAAATGGGTGTACATGCTTTTCCAAAGGTAAAAACATTTGTTGTTTGTGAGACAACAGAAGATGTTGCTGAAAAAGTAACTACTTTATCCGATGAGGCAAAAGCAAAAATTCATTTATTTTCACAAGTGATTGCTAGTGTATCAGAATCTTGCCAACCAGTAGAAGTAGCTGACGAAGATAATGCAATTATTTTATATACTTCAGGAACGACAGGTACTCCAAAGGGTGCAATGCTGACGCATGGCAATATCTATTCAAATGCACGAGATGTTGCGCATTATTTAGGCTATAGAGCAGATGATCGTATTATTGCAACTTTACCAGTTTTCCATGTATTTGCGTTAACGGTCGTCGTCAATGCACCTTTATTGAGTGGAGCAACAGTTTTACTTGTACCACGTTTCAGTCCAACAGAAATCTTTAAAATTACGAAGGAACAAAAAGCAACAGTCTTCGCTGGTGTGCCAACTATGTATAATTTCTTGTATCAATTACCTGAAGGCAATCCTGAAGATTTCTCAACAGTTCGCTTAGCAATTTCAGGAGGTTCATCTTTACCTGTAGCACTCTTACATAATTTCGAGAAGAAATTTAATGTGCGTGTTTCAGAAGGGTATGGCTTATCAGAAGCTTCACCGGTAACGTGCTTCAACCCATTGAATCGTGAACGTAAGGCAGGTTCTATTGGGGCATCCATTTCCAATGTTGAAAATAAAGTGGTCGATGTAAATGGACAAGAAGTGCCCGTTGGCGAAGTAGGGGAGCTAATTGTACGAGGGCCTAACGTTATGAAGGGCTATTATAAATTACCTGAAGAAACGGCTATGGCTATACGTGATGGCTGGTTATACACAGGGGATTTAGCTAAAGTTGACGAAGAAGGGTACTTCTACATCGTTGACCGTAAAAAAGATATGATTATTGTAGGCGGATTTAACGTATATCCAAGAGAGGTTGAAGAAGTACTCTTTGCACATAATAATATCGTTGAAGCGGCAGTTGTAGGTTTCCCAGATCCTAACTTAGGTGAGGCAGTTCATGCATATGTTGTCTTAAAAGATGAAGATGCAACTTCAACAGAAGATCTTCTCGCATACTGTGCAAAACATATGGTGAAATACAAGGTTCCTAAAGTAATTGAGATTATAGATGAATTACCGAAAAATACGACAGGCAAAATTTTACGCCGTTCATTAAAAGAAAAAGTGTAAGAAACTGTAGCTACTATTGAAAAATAGTAGCTTTTTTTATCCCGCATAAATGAACAGTTAGATTCACATTTCAAGATTTAAGAGAAGGTGGGAGATCAACTGCCCGTAAAAAGTTCAATTGATTAGGGGCAATAAATGTTTTCTGTGAGAAAGCGAAGTGCAAACGTAGTAGCAGGGTGTTAGTCACACAAACGTTTTCATAGAATGGGATTTTAGCTGGTGTTCCTCTAGTGAGGGACGAGGAACACCCACTGATTGAAGATTCACTTTAGGCTAATATTACAGCAATGTAAAAAAGCAAGGCAACTTATTTAAATAAGTTGAGTGTGTATGTCTGTAAGTGATAAAATCAAACTTGTGAAATCTACATACTTTTTAACTTCCCTCCGAAAGAAGTCTCCCACATCTAAACGTGAAGGTGAGACAGCACCAGTGAAAGTGGAAGACTTCTTTCGTTTAGGTGTAGCCTAAAGATGTCTCTTTTTTTGCCATGATATAATCAGATTTAGATTGATGAAAGACTGTTATATCAATAAAATTGGACAATAATAATCATTCAGTGTTCTTGTTCTAGTCGTAAAATACCGCAGAAAAGTGATAGATGATGTCATTTTGACTATGCGAAAGCAATGGTTGGTCAGCACATACAATAACGAAATATTAAAATTCATTAATGCGTACTATAGAAAATAAGATATGAAGTGAGGTGATTTGATATGGCAAACAAAGCCTATATGTTTCGTTTGTATCCAACGCAAGAACAAGAGAAACTTCTTGCGAAAACTTTCGGTTGTGTTCGTTTTGTCTATAACAAAATGCTTTCGGAGCGAAAAGAAATGTATGAGCAGTTCAAGGATGACAAGGAAGCGTTAAAAAGGAAAAAATTCCCGACTCCTGCCAAGTACAAAGTAGCATTTGCATGGCTTAAAGAAGTGGACAGCCTTGCATTGGCAAACGCTCAACTTAATTTGCAGCAAGCATACAACAATTTCTTTTCTGGTCGTGCCCAATTTCCGAAGTTCAGAAACCGTAAGGCAAAACAATCCTACACAACCAATGTGGTGAACGGAAACATTATGCTTTTGGATGGCTCTATCAAATTACCGAAACTAAAACTTGTAAAAATGAAGCAACATCGAGAAATTCCGTCCCATCATAGGATCAAGTCTTGTACGGTTTCACGAACAAAAACAGGAAAATACTATGTTTCTATTCTCACCGAATACGAACATCAACCTATACAAAAAGAAATTCAAGCTGTTGTAGGTTTAGATTTTTCCATGAATGGCTTATTTGTCGATAGCGAAGAAGGTAAGACAGCCAATTACCCACGTTTCTATCGTCAAGCCTTGGAAAAATTAGCGAAGGAACAACGTATTCTATCACGCACACGCAAAAAGAAAGATTCTAATCGTTGGTACAAACAGCGTCTTAAAGTAGCGAAGTTGCATGAAAAAATCGCCAATCAACGGAAAGACTTTCTGCATAAAGAATCGTATCAAGTAGCAAAAAGCTATGATTGCGTGGTAATCGAAGATCTCAACATGAAGGGAATGTCACAAGCCCTCCGTTTTGGTAAAAGTGTTGCAGATAATGCATGGGGCATGTTTACAACATTTCTTAGGTACAAGTTAGAGGAGCAAGGGAAAAAATTGATCAAAATAGACAAGTGGTTTCCATCTTCCAAAACTTGTTCCTGTTGTGGTCAAGTAAAGGAGTCCCTATCTCTTTCTGAGCGTACGTTACACTGTGATTGTGGGTTTGTGGCAGACAGGGACTGGAATGCCGCTATCAACATCAAACATGAAGGAGTGCGCTTATTATCCTTAGCGTAGCAAAAAGAACTCTTGGAACAAGAGGGATAGCTCGGTCAGTTTTCGTTGGCTACTAAAAGCAACGATAAGTCGAGAAGCCCCCACTTCGGTAGGTTTTAAGTGGTGGGTAGTTCACAGGCTTGTCATATAGTGATGGAGTAGTAACACCACAGATAGTAAACAGAATGGAACCCTTTGGTGTCTAGCTACGTCAAAGCTTTTAGAAAATTAAATTGAAAGAGAGCATATGGAAAAATGATAGAACTCATCAAAGAGTTAATTAGTTTTATTATGCATATTGATGTGCATTTAGAAGAGATCATTCGTGAGTTTGGTAATTTGAGTTATTTCGTTTTATTTGCAATTGTTTTTGTTGAAACTGGTGTCGTAATTTTCCCATTCCTGCCAGGTGATTCATTGCTTTTTGCTAGTGGTACATTGGCAGCAGCAATGGGCGCGTTTAACATGTGGATATTAATCCCTGTGTTTTTAGCAGCTGCAATTTTAGGGGATACGATGAATTATCATATTGGTCATAAAGTAGGGACATCCATTCCGCCAAAGAGCTTCCTTGGTAGAGTCGTTAAAAAAGAACGTATGGAGGCAGCAGAAAAGTTCTTTAATAAGCATGGTGGAAAAACGATTGTCATCGCACGTTTTATGCCTTTCATCCGTACATTCATACCCTTTGTTGCAGGGGCTAGTAAAATGAAGTATGGTTACTTCATATTGTATAATGTTGTAGGTGCAGTGTTATGGGTGTTCAGCTGTACATTACTAGGTTATAAATTTGGTAATATTCCTGTTATAAAAGACAACTTCTCAACGGTTTTAATATTAATTATCTTAATTTCAGTAATACCAGCCGTAATTGGTGTTATTAAATCAAAAGTAAGTGGAAAATAAAAGGACAGTCCAAAAGTGAAAGAAGATCACTTAGGACTGTCCTTTTTTTACTCATCACACTATAATGAAAGTTCTTTTCTGTACGAAAGCTAGTGATAACATAGCGGCAGATGTTATCACAGGACTTGGTACTCTAGCCTTCTTGCCCTATTCGTTTGCGTTTTAGGATATCGTCTGGAACGTTGATTCTCAAGCAAGTCGCATCATATATAGTTTATGCTTTAACGCTAATTATTGGGGATAATCTATTTTTTACTATTCTAAATAATAGATAAGACCTTGAGAATCTTCTATTTCTGTACCGCGTGGTATGTCGATAACTAAAATATTTGAATAGGAATTATCCATTTCGTAACGTTCTGCCCCTTGATTAAAATCTAAGAAACCTATTGTTGCTTTTAAACGATAATAATTTACTAGTTGTTTAGAAAGAGATTCAATAAATAACTGGTTTTGTGCCACATATACATCAGGTAGTGGTACTTCGTCAGAAAGATCGACACCATTTATTATGAAAGGAAATTGATAATAGGTAATTAGAGCTTTCCCCGATTCAATATTGTCATTATAACGTTGTCGAATATTCAAGCTTAAATAATTGTCATCACTATTTATTACAACAGGTAATGTATCTCCATCAAAGTCAATTTCCCATGTTTTCTTTTTGTAGTCTGAAGTTAAATACGAAGAATTGAATTCTTGATCATACTTTTGGATTTGATCAAATTTTTTCTCAACTTGTTTAATATCAGAAGGAGAAAGTACTGGTATTTTTGAATCTGAAAAAAAGCTAATATAAATGAAAGCAGTGAGTCCTAGAATGATATAACTAGTAATGCCAATCATAATACGCTTTGGGGTCCAAATTCTTTTAGTTTTATTACCTAATTTACTTAGTATTTGAAAAATAGCAATTACGAGTAGTATTGAAGTAAAAAAGTATATAGTAGTTACTATCATTTACGAGACACCTCCGATTTATTAGCAATCCAAATAGTGAGGCTAAAGAATAGTGTAGCTGCAAGCAAGCAAAGAACACTAATCACAAGATTTGGTAGCATCATTAGAGGAATAATGTTTGGTGCCATAAAAATGTAAATAAAGCTAAACAGCATAAAAGTAGATAGAAAAATTTTTATCACTAAGGGCCCTTTGAAGCTGGTGCCAAATAGTAAGCCGATTGCACCAAATAAACAAATGCTACTGAAGCATAATATGAATGTTGATGGTGAAATAAATAGACCTTCTTTTACAAAAGATTCCTTTTCTACTAACAAAATCCCTAATACTTGTAAATAGTAAGTCGAAATCATAATAATGACTGCAATAAAACTGTACATGATCATGACAAATATATTTGCGATGGTGCTTGATGTCCGACTAGAAATAACGGATAAATCATCAACTCGATACGCTTTTGTTGTAAAAAGAAGTGCTACGATAAATGCCCAAATGGCTGAAACAATAAGAAATGTATCGAGTGAATAAATTGAAAATCGAACATCTAAATTTCCATGTCCATAACCAGAAGAGGCACTTCCAGAGCTAGATGTTAAAACGCCAAAAATGATTTGTACAATAACTAAGGAGCTAAGGGCAGAAATATTTAATTTTGCTTTCCATTTCACTTGTTTTTTTACAATTGCTTTAAGTGAAATATTAGTCAAAGATTGCATCAATATCACGTCCTTTTTTAGCTGTTAAATACATGCAAACTTCACTTGCAGTAAGTGCTGATACTTTGATGCCTTTTGTTCGAAGTATTTCTTCTGAGACGAATAGTTTACTAGCATCTACTACAGCTGAGGTCATCCCTGCCACAATCTTTTGAGCGTAAACTTCCGTCTCAGAGAGCAGATCCGCAAGTTCATCACTTGGTCCGTGAAGTGATATGAGCTGTTCCTTAAATTCATCCAATGGCGCGTGGGCAATGACGGAGCCTTCATCTATTAATAAAATTTCTTCTAAGATAGATTCCATCTCTTGTAAATGGTGACTAGTAATTAAAAATGTCCGTGGAAATGCTAGGTATTCCTTTAAAATTGCTCTGTAAAAATCTGTACGAATCGCTTCGTCCATACCATTCATCGGCTCATCTAAAATGGTTAGTGCACAGCGACTTACTAATCCGTAAACAAGATTAAAGGTTGCCAATTGACCTTTAGATAGTTGTTGGTGCTTTGCTGTAAGGTCGATACCCGCATAATCGAGCATGCGATGAGCTAATTCATTTTGCCAATTAGGATAAAAATCAGCTCCCATCTTAAGAATATCTTCGAGCGACAAGTAATCTGAGAAGCTTAATTGATCATCGATAAAAATCATATTGGCAGCTGTTTGAATATTATTAAAGGGATTTTCATTAAATACTTTACATGAACCAGTCGTAGGTTTTAGATAGCCTGCAAAAATATTCAGCAATGTCGACTTACCTGCACCGTTGCGACCAATAATGCCGATAATTTTTTCTGCATCAATAGTGCAGGTTACACGTTGCAGTGCTTGACGACGTCCAAAGCTTTTAGATAACTCCTTACATTGAATAATATTCATTCCAACCCCTCCTGTGTTTTTCGAATAAGCACTAGCAATTCTTCATCAGATACAAGTAAACGTTTTGCCTCTAATACGATCTCTTGTGCCATTTTGGTCAATATTTCGTTTCGACGTTTCAATAAAATTCGTTCCTTAGCATCTATAGTGACAAACATTCCTAACCCCCGTTTTTTATATAAAAGTTGCTCTTCCAGTAAAATTGTCAATCCCTTACCAGCTGTGGCGGGATTTATATTGAATAACTCAGCTAGTTGGTATTGTGAATAGACTTTCTGGTCTGCTTGTAATCGATCGGCAATGATTTCGTGCTGCAGCCATTCAGCAATTTGTATATAAATCGGTGTTGTACCATCTAGATGAACGTGCATCGAAAAACCCCCTTTCGTTGCTACAAAATATAGTGCATTAGTGTTGTGATGTACTATACATCGAAATTTGGTAAATGTCCATATGAAAAGATAATATTTTACAAATCCATATAAGGAAGGTTTGAGTGAATTTAATAAAGGTAGATCGGCAAAAGGAATAATATTTTATTATGAGTAAATTGGAGTTTTGGGTAACGATTTTTTTGAAACTCATCAACGAGTGTTGAGGATGATACATACTGAGGATTAGGGACTAGAAGACCCCTTAGGGATAGGATCATAGTGGCTCATCGTACGCTACCAATTGGTACGAAAATCACTATGCTATAGGGGTAATTTATTTTATTGTATATAATGTTAATTATTGTTAGTCGATTTTTAGACAGTTACTTGAATGAGAAGCAGATAGTGCTGAAAAATGCTATAATAATGTTACTAATAACTAGAGAAATGGGGGGCGACGAAATGGAAGTATTTATCGGCAGACAGCCAATTTTTAACCTTCAGGAACAAATCGTTGCATATGAATTATTATATCGCAGCAAAAACGTGAATGCTTTTCCAATGGTCGATTCAGATGCTGCCACAATTGATGTATTAGTAAACTCATTTCTTTTAATTGGCATTGAAGAGGTAACAAAAGGAAAACCTAGTTTTGTTAATTTTACAGAAAACTTGCTTATGAGTCCTTTAAATGAATACATAAATCCATCGCAAGTTGTTATTGAGATTTTAGAGGATGTCCCTATTACAGCTCAGTTAGTCGAGAGAGTTATTGAGCTCAAATCATATGGGTTTAAAATAGCATTAGATGATTTTATTTTAGATGATCAAGTACAAGTTTATGATGAGTTATTCACTTATATCGATTATATAAAAGTTGACTTTTTATCGTCACCACTACTAGAGCGAATGGAAATTGAAAATATAGTGAAAGAAAATTTCCCTCACATAAAATTGCTCGCTGAGAAAGTAGAGACACGTAAGCAATTTGAAGTGGCGAAGCATTCTGGCTATGAATTGTTTCAGGGCTATTTTTTTGAACAGCCTCAAATAATTACAGCAACCGATATACCTGCGAATACTATTCAATATTTATATATTATTACGCTATTAAAAGAAGAGGAACCTAATATACAGTTATTGGCGGAAAGTATTGAGCGTGACATTTCATTAACATATAAATTATTGCATATGGTTAATAATTCAGAGTTGCGTTCTAAATCCAAGGTTCGTTCGATTAAACAAGCGATTATATTACTCGGGGTTCCAAATTTACGAAAGTGGATTTATTTATTGGCGATGCGAGAAATTGACAGAAATACTGATAATGATCTGTTTAAAGAAGTCATGCGTACATCTTTATTTAGAGCAAAGGTATGTGAGAAATTAGCCAAGCTTTCCTATAAGAAAAATTTCTCTGAATATTTTTTAGTTGGGATGTTTTCATTAATAGACACGATGTTGCAAAGACCGCTGAATGTTATTTTACAGCAGCTACCTTTTTCAGAAGACGTTACAGCAACGCTTTTAGGTAATCAAACTGAAATGACACCTTATTTGGAATTCAGTACTGCGTTAGGCAAGTTAGATTGGTCTAAATTAGAAAGATTAGCTCCTCAGTTTACTATTGATTTTTCAACTATTGATCTTTTATACAATGAAGCCATGGAGTGGGCAGAAAAGTCTTTATAAAAATAAGGACCAATCTTCGTTTGTTTAGTGGAAAAAGCCGTTAAGTATATATTTTAGTGAAAAGTCAAAAATAAGTTATCTTTAAATTTTTTTAAGGTAGCTTATTTTTTTATGTTTTTAATAAGCTAGCTTACCATTAGTTGATCTTCGTTACGACTGGGCGACTCCTTGGGGATTAGCAATAGAGGAACGAAGGCTAAAAGCATCACATCCTGCGATAACGCCTTCGTGACCAACATCCTGTTACCGCGACACCCCAGGAAGCTTTGCTCTGTGCGAAAGCGTAGCGTCAGCAGCAACAAATGTTTTAACTGTGCGAAAGCGTAGCGTCAGCAACAAAGCGCCCAGTCGGAACGGAAATCAACCACACGTTATGATGATGAATCTAATTGTCATAGATGTAATACATAATGCAAACTATAAAAATACATGTTCCTTCATCAAGACGAAGTTCTCAATGCGAAAACTATTTGCTATAATCATCTCGTCTTTAAAAAATTCTGAAAGTTGAAGTGGGCGTGGGGGAAATGAATCAAATTCATGATGTAAGGGAAAGCATTGTGGAGTATGTATACGTCATAGTAGGAGCTGCAATTATTGCCATCGGCTTTAATGTATTTTTACTGCCAAATCAAGTAGCTTCTGGTGGAGTAAGCGGGATTAGTACAATTTTAAACGGTTTATTTGGTTGGAATCCTGGCTTAGTACAATATGCATTTAATATTCCATTATTTATAGCAGGTATATTATTACTTGGAAAGAAGTTTGGGATAAAATCGTTTATTGGAACAGTGACATTACCGTTTATTGTATTACTAACGAACAGTTGGAGTCCTTGGACAGATAATCCTTTACTCGGTGCACTATTTGGGGGGATTGTAGTCGGTATAGGAATAGGACTTGTTTTTAAGGGGAATGCTTCTACTGGTGGCACTGATTTACTAGCGCAAATTATTACAAAGTATACTGGAATAACACTTGGTACAAGTGTACTTTTAATTGATGGGATTATCGCAATTAGTGCGGCAATTGTTTTTGACTTAGAGAAAGGTTTGTATGCCCTGATTGGACTTTATGTCACGACAAAAACGATTGATATTATTCAGCTTGGCTTTAGTCAATCTAAAATGATTTACGTTATTACGATGAAACAAGATGAGGTACGTGATGCCATATATGCCGAGATCAATCGAGGAGTGACAAAGTTGCCTGCAATAGGTGGCTATACAGGGGAAGCGCGACCAGTTTTGATGGTTGTGGTTTACCGAACAGAATTCACAAAGCTGAAACAACTCATTAAAAACGTTGACCCATCAGCGTTTGTGATCGTTTCTAATGCTTATGAGGTGTTGGGAGAAGGTTTCAAACGTGCATAACTTTGGTATAATGTCGGGGAAAGATACTTATTTACTTTGAGGAGGGTCCCTAATGAAAAAAGCAATGTTAACATTAGCGATTGGTTCAGCAATCTTCTTAGCTGCTTGTGGTGGAGGTAAAACGGCAAATGAAGGTTCAAAAACTACTGCACCAGATGGCGAAACAATTGCAATGAAATCTTGTATTACTTGCCATGGTGGTGAACTACAAGGTCAAGGAAATGCGCCAAAAATTAGTGATGCTGGTTCTCGTTTTTCGGAAGCTGAACTTTTAGATATTATAGAAAATGGTAAAGGTTCAATGCCTCCTGGTATTGTTAAAGGCGAAGATGCAAAAGCAGTGGCTAAATGGTTGGCATCTCAAAAATAAAATGATCATCAAACTAGCGGGGCTGGAGAACCGCTAGTTTTTTTATGTGTAGAAGTTTTTAGTCATGAAGACAGAGTGTAAATATAGTTCTTTTAAACTTAGACATGCTAAAATAAAGTGAAACTGCCATCAGTAAGCTGATTGCTAGTTGAACCAATCGGGTGTATACAGCTAGTTAATTGCCACGGATAGTGGGAATTTTACTGACTGTTAACACAGACAAAACATATTCAATTCCTTTGAATGGAGGCTACAAAACATTGGTCGTAGTATTAACAAGAGACGTTATGGAAAAATTTAAGTTAGAATTGTTAGCTGGTGAGGAAGGAATAGGAAGAACGATTGTTACGAGTGATATTTCAAGACCGGGGCTTGAAATGGCGGGATATTTTACGCATTATCCTGCAAATCGAGTCCAATTGCTTGGAAAAACAGAACTTTCATTTTTTGAAATGTTACCTGCAAATGTGAAACTGGAACGCATGCGTCTACTATGTTCGCAGGATACGCCAGCTATTATTATTTCTCGGGATTTAGAGGTACCGAAGGAACTTATACAGGCGTCCAATGAAAAACATGTACCTGTATTTAAAACACATATGACAACAACGAAATTTTCGAGTAGACTAACAAACTATTTAGAAGGTCGCTTAGCACCAATGACTGCTGCTCATGGAGTTTTAGTTGATATATACGGTATCGGTGTACTCATTATCGGAAAAAGTGGTGTAGGGAAAAGTGAAACAGCACTTGAGCTTGTCAAGAAGGGGCACCGTTTAGTGGCTGATGATTGTGTAGAGATCCGTCAGGAGTCAGAGAACTTTTTAATTGGTAGTCCACCACCTCTTTTAGAACATTTACTCGAAATTCGAGGCATCGGTATTATCGATATTATGACCCTTTTTGGAGCAAGTGCGGTACGTCCGTACAAGCGTATTACATTAGTGATCGAATTAGAAATATGGGATCCAGAAAAAGTATATGATCGTCTAGGTTTAGAGGAAGAGAAAATGAAAATCATTGATACGGAATTAACGAAGTTAACGATTCCTGTAAGACCTGGACGAAATGTGTCTGTTATTATTGAAGTAGCAGCAATGAATTATCGTTTAAAAAAAATGGGTGTTAATGCAGCTGAAGAGTTTTCTAGAAGATTAGATGAGGTGATTTCATCAGCGGATGAATTAGATGATTAATTGTTCGTTAATAGGATACAATAGCCTATATGATAGATGAGAGGAGTTTAAGATGGATTTATTATTATTAGATATTAATCCGATTGCTTTCCATTTAGGACCTATTTCCGTTCGTTGGTATGGGTTACTAATTGTATCGGGTATAATTTTAGCTTATATTGTTGGACAAAGAGAGGCTGTTAAGAGGGGCCTACCGGAGGATTTTCTTGCTGATTTATTACTATGGGCTGTTCCTATATCCATAATATGCGCACGTATTTATTATGTAACGATGCGTTGGGATTATTATAGTGAAAACCCGGGGAAGATTATTGAAATTTGGAATGGTGGTATCGCTATTCACGGTGCACTTATTGGGGCATTTTTGACAGGTTACATATTCACTCGTAGAAGAAATATAAGCTTTTTACGAGTAGCAGATATTGCGGCACCGAGTATTTTAATTGGACAGATAATTGGGCGCTGGGGAAATTTTATGAACCAGGAAGCTTATGGCGGTCCAGTATCACGTGAATTTTTAGAACAATTAATGTTGCCGGATTGGATTATTAATCAAATGTATATTGAAGAATTAGGAACTTACGTACATCCTACTTTTTTATATGAATCCATTTGGAACTTCATTGGGCTAATTATTTTACTAGTATTACGCAAAGTAAATTTAAATCGTGGGGAAATATTCTTCAGCTATTTAATTTGGTATTCAATCGGTCGATTCTTTATAGAAGGCATGCGTACAGATAGCCTGTATTTGGTAGGGGATTTACGTTCAGCTCAGGTTGTTTCGATAATAGGCATTGTAGTGGGACTTGGTGCGATTATTTACCGTCGTATAAAAGTAAAACCCGCAGTGAAATATTTAGATAATAAATAGGGGGTTCGAAAAGTGACTGTAAAAGCATTACTATTTGATTTTGATGGTACATTACTCAATACTAATGATTTAATCATTCAAACATTTATGCATGTTTTAAACGAGCGATTTCCCGGGCAATATTCGCCAAAAGATTGCCTAAAATTCCTTGGTCCGTCCCTAAAACAGACATTTAGTGACATTGCTCCTGGTGAAGAGGAAGCAATGATTACAAAATATCGTGAATATAATGAAGCGCATCACGATGAGCTTGTCACTCAATATCCTGATGTGGTCCCAACTTTAGAGCAATTAAAGGATATGGGCATCAAATTAGCGATTGTGTCTACAAAGCGTAATGGGATGATTGATCGTGGATTATCTGTGCTAGGAGCAAGTCATTTATTTGATGTCCGTATTGGTACGGATGATGTGAAAAATGTAAAGCCTAATCCAGAGCCTGTTTTACTGGCGCTTGAACGCCTTGGAGTAAACAAGGAAGAGGCCATTATGATTGGTGACAATTCCCACGATATTGAGGCAGGACATAACGCTGGAGTTAGAGCAGCTGGTGTCGCATGGGCATTTAAAGGTGAGGAATACTTACAGCAATTCAAACCGGAATATATGTTGCATCATATGACGGATTTATTTGAAATTGTGAAAGCGGGGTAAGTAAATGGCACGTAAAACAGAACGCTATCGTGTCGAAGGAGCAAACTCGCTTTGGAATATTTATGACACGGTGTCCTTTTGGAAGGTGATGAAGTGTTTCATTGTCATTCAAATTGGACGCTTCACACCATTTTTACGTGTGAAAAACTGGTTGTATAGAACTTTTTTAAAAATGGACATTGGTGAACAAACTTCCATAGCTTTAATGGTTATGCCAGATACAATGTTTCCGGAACGTATTCACATAGGTGACAATACCGTTATAGGCTTCAATACGACTATTTTGGCGCATGAATATTTAATAGAGGAATATCGTCTAGGGGATGTTCATATTGGCAATGAAGTAATGGTTGGTGCGAATTCAACGATACTACCAGGTGTAACGATAGGTGACGGTGCGATCGTGTCAGCTGCAACCCTTGTACATAAGGATGTGCCAGCAGGTTGTCTAGCAGGCGGCAATCCTATGCAAATTATTTATTCAGCTGAACAAATGGCGGAACGCAAACGCAATGAAGTAGTAGAATGGTCCACGCCAAAAAAATAATAACATCGAAACTGTGCAAGCCTTGCTGTGCACAGTTTTTTTCTTTTGAAAAGCTGTTGTGAAGTTAAGGGATCATCTTAAATTCGACAAAACGAGGGGGTGATTTCCGTTCCTCTAGCGCTGATCCCCAAGGAATCGTTCAGTCTCCACTCCATCAACTACTTCACATAGCATGTATCTTCTGCCATGACATTCTAATTACTAGTAATAAAACGAAACTACAGCAGCTTTGTGTGAAAGCGTAGCGACAGCAACAACAATTCGGAGGAAGCTCTCGACGCTCGCCCGCTGGAAAGTGAGTAGCCTGGACCGGAAATCACTTGCCATAAATTTCATCTAGATTTCCTTGATGAGTTTATTTTTCAACACCTTAAACTGTGCAGCCTTACTACGCACAGTTTTTTTGTCTAAAGATTTACTTGTTTAAGGAGAAAAAAAGCTTACTCTGTTGATTAAAGTTTAAAATTTTTTATTTTTAAGTATAATTAACAGAATAATCAGTATTGAAATTATTCGATAATTTCACGGAGTTGCATTGACGGAAAAGAAGAAATAAGTTAGAATTCTTTCATAATCTAATTCTCTAACACTCTAGTGAGTTAAAGTGAATCGTAAGGAAGTGTCAAAATGTCGTCGATTAAAATGTTTGAAAAACCACTTGGAATGCGCGATACATTTCCACAAATATTCGAAAAGGTAGAGACTGTTAGAAATACTGGACGAGACTTTTTATGCCGAAGAGGCTTTGAATTTATTAAAACACCTGCAGTAGAGTATTTCGATACAGTCGGTAAAGCATCTGCAATAGCCGATGCGCATTTATTTAAATTAGTAGATAGCCAAGGCAACACGTTAGTATTACGACCCGATATGACAACACCGATTGCACGCGTGGCAACGTCAAAACTATTAAAAGAGATGATCCCAGTACGTCTCGCTTATTTTGCTAGTGTATTTCGCGCACAGGAAGCGGAAGGTGGGCGTCCGGCAGAATTTGATCAAATGGGGATCGAGCTAATTGGGGACAATTCTGTATTTGCTGATGCTGAGGTTATTGTGACAGCTATGGAGTTATTAAAGCATTTTGGATTAGTGAATTTTAAAATGACGATCGGTCATGCAGGTATATTAAATTGTATTTTACAAGATTATACAGAAAGCGTTGAACAACAAAATATATTACGAGCACTCCTTGTGCAACGTAATTATGTAGGATTTGAAGAAGCAGTGGAATCATTTGATTTACCTAAAGCAAAATCCGATGCATTACTGCAATTTATTGAAGAAGCTATGAATGTAAAAGAAATTCAAGATATTGAAAAATACGTGCGGAAAAATGACGCATTAGAATATATGCAGCAGCTCGCTAAACTACTTGAAATTGCAGACTTAGCGGATTATGTAGCCTTTGATTTTACACTTTCTAGTCATATGAGCTATTACACAGGCATGTTATTCGAAGTGTTTGCTACCGGCAGTGGCTTCCCATTAGGCAATGGGGGACGCTATGACGGATTGCTGGAGGTATTTGGCTCAAAAGTAGGCGCTACAGGATTTAGTATTCGCGTTGATCGCTTATTAGAAACATTGGATGGGCAGGCTGTTGAACGACAAGAAACTACAGTCGTGTTATTTGAGGAAGAACAATTTGAAGAGGCGATTGCAAAGGTAAAAACGCTACGGGCAACTGGTAAACAGGCAACTTTGCAGTTAAGGAGTAGCCTTGTTGAAGAAGAAGCATTTTTAGCACACTTCACAGAAGTAGTGATTGTGGGACAGGAGGACGTTGACGGTGAATGAACTAACGATTGCTATGCCGAAGGGACGCATTTTTGACGAGGCATACGAGATGCTTTTAGAAGCCGGCTTTAATTTACCAGAAGAAGTCGAAATGTCCCGTAAATTAATGCTTGAAATTCCAGAAGAGAAAATTCGTTTCATATTAGCAAAGCCAATGGATGTGCCTGTGTATGTTGAACATGGCGTAGCGGATATTGGTATTGCTGGGAAAGATGTTTTGTTAGAACAGCAACGCGAAGTGCATGAGTTACTGGATTTGAAAATAAGTACTTGTTATATCGCTTCAGCAGGCTTACCTAATACGACAATGAATGAGATTGCACCAAGAATAGCGACAAAATATCCTAATATTGCAATGAAATATTATAAGGGTATTGGCGAGCAGGTTGAAATTATTGAGTTAAATGGTTCGATTGAATTGGCACCCATGATTAACTTAGCAGATCGAATTGTCGATATTGTTTCAACCGGTCGTACGCTGAAAGAAAATGGCTTAGTGGAATATGAATTTATTACAGACGTATCATCACGATTAATTGCTAACCCTGTAAGCTATCGCATGAAGAGTGACCGTATTATTGATCTCGTGAAACGTTTAAAGAAATGTGTTAAATAAATCAAGCCTCCTGTTGGAAGGGGCACCTACATGAATACCTAGATTTAAAGGAGATTAATCCTATGAAAATATTAAAGCTAGAAAAAGGTATTTCCTTAAAACGACCACTGGAAGGTGGAAATGAAGAACAGTTAAAGGTTGTACGCCAAGTATTGAAAGATGTTCGTGTACAAGGTGACGCAGCCATACGTTCTTATACAGAAAAATGGGATGGCTTTGCCCCTGACTTTTTACGCGTAACGAAAGAAGAGTTAGAAGAGGGCGCTAATTCAATTGATCAACAGCTTTATGCTGATTTAACAGAAGCTGCTCAAAATATTCGCCTTTATCACGAGCAGCAAAAGCGTTCAGGTTATCGCATGGAGCTTGCAGATGGTTCATGGCTTGGACAACGAATTACTGCTCTCGATGCAGTAGGTCTTTATGTTCCTGGTGGTACAGCAGCATATCCGTCTTCGGTCTTGATGAACGTGATTCCTGCACAAGTTGCTGGTGTCAAGCGCATTGTTATGACTTCTCCCGCAGGTCGCGATGGAAAATTACCTCCAGGTGTACTTGCGGCAGCGCATATTTTAGGGGTAGAAGAAATATACAAAATCGGTGGAGCTCAGGCGATTGCGGCTCTTGCATATGGTACAGAGACAATTTCTCCCGTTGATAAAATTACAGGCCCGGGAAATATTTTTGTAGCATTAGCAAAACGTGAAGTATTTGGTGAGGTAGCAATTGATATGATTGCTGGCCCAAGTGAAATTGCGGTGATAGCAGATGACACAGCATTTGCTGATGAAATCGCAGCCGATCTTTTATCACAGGCGGAGCATGATAAATTGGCTTGTGCCATTTTAGTAACGACTTCTGAGCAATTGGCTAAAAAAGTAGCTGATGAGGTGGAGAAGCAATTAACGACTTTACCGCGTGAAGAGGTAGCGCGAGCATCGATAGAAAACTTTGGTGCCATTTATGTGGCTGAAACGATGGCAGATGCCATAGATGCGATTAATTCGCTAGCACCTGAGCATTTAGAAATTGTCACAAAAAATGCTGAGGCTGTAGCTGAACAAGTACGACATGCAGGTGGTATTTTCATCGGTCGTTATAGCTCAGAACCAGTGGGTGATTACTTTGCGGGGACTAATCATGTTCTACCGACGAATAGCACGGCACGCTTTGCAAGTGGTTTAAACGTTGATGATTTTGTGAAAAAATCGAGCATCGTCTTTTATAGTGAAAAAACTTGGGCAGAAAATGCACCGAAAATTGCACGTCTGGCACGAATGGAAGGCTTAGAAGGTCATGCGCGTGCAGTCGAATCGCGAGGATGGGAAAAGGAGTAGTACTATGACTGAAAAGAAACGATATGCAAAAGTTGAACGTACAACCAATGAAACACAAATTTCGGTAGCCATCGATTTAGATGGTGAAGGAAAGGCGGATATTAAAACGGGTGTTGGCTTTATGGATCACATGCTTGATCTATTTATCAAACATGGGCTTTTTGATGGGACGATACAAGCGAACGGTGATACCTATATAGACGATCACCATACAACAGAAGACCTCGGAATTGTTTTAGGCCAAGCTATCCGTGAAGCGCTCGGTGATAAAAAAGGAATAAAGCGTTACGGGACAGCATTTGTGCCCATGGATGATGCGCTTGCACAGGTCGTTGTAGATTGCTCGAATCGTCCGCACTTAGAATATCGTGTACCACCTTTGAAGGAAAAGGTCGGTAGTTTTGATACTGAATTAGTGCATGAATTTTTGTGGAAGTTTGCACTTGAGGCACGGATGAATGTTCATGTCATCGTACCTTATGGACAAAATACACATCATATTATCGAGGCAATTTTTAAAGCGTTAGCACGTGCCATTGACGCAGCGGTGGAAATTGACCCACGTGTGAAAGGTGTACCATCGACTAAGGGGCTGTTAACGTGAAAATAGGTGTTATTGATTATGGAATGGGGAATTTATTTAGTGTTGAACAAGCCTTAAAACGACTTGGCTGTGAGGTTATTGTCACATCTGACGAGACTGAACTAGATGCAACAGATGCACTGTTGCTTCCTGGTGTTGGGGCATTTCCAGATGCCATCAAACGTTTAGCTGAAACGAATTTAGATCGATATTTACAGAAGGTAAAAGCTGAAAATCGACCACTTCTCGGGATTTGCTTAGGCATGCAATTATTATTTGAGCAAAGTGAAGAAGTGAACACTACGCAGGGTTTGGGCTTTTTTAAAGGAAGCATTAAACGATTTAGTGGTGACAACGCAGGGCAGATGTACCGAGTACCGCATATGGGATGGAATGAGCTCGTAGTAACAAAGCGTCCTTCATGGTTAAAGGGCGAAGGGACGGCAAGGCATGTTTATTTTGTGCACTCGTTTTATGCGACCGATATTGATGAAACAGAGCTTGTCGCTTATGCGGATTACCATGGTATTAAGGTTCCTGGCATTGTTGCAAATGGCTCTATTACGGGCATGCAGTTCCATCCCGAAAAGTCAGGTGAACTAGGTGTGTATTTATTAAAGCAGTGGTTGGAGGGGGTGGCCTCATGTTAACAAAGCGCATTATTCCATGTCTTGATGTGAAAGAAGGACGTGTTGTAAAAGGTGTACAGTTTGTGTCATTACGTGATGCGGGTGACCCAGTAGAGCTTGCGAAGTTTTATGATGAGCAAGGGGCAGATGAGCTTGTGTTTCTAGATATCTCGGCATCACATGAAGGCCGTGAAACGATGGTTGATGTCGTCCGACAAACTGCAGCTACATTAGCCATTCCATTCACAGTAGGTGGTGGAATCCGTACATTAGATGATATGAAACGCATTTTACGTGCAGGTGCTGATAAAGTATCCGTGAATACTTCTGCTCTAGAGCGACCGAAGCTGATTAAAGAAGGTTCTGATTTTTTTGGCGCACAATGTATTGTTGTCGCTATTGATGCTCGCTTTAGTGAGGAAGATGCTACATGGATGGTTTATACGCATGGAGGACGAAATAAAACAACATGGCAGGCAACTGAGTGGGCGAAGGAAGCGGTTCGCTTAGGTGCTGGTGAAATTTTATTAACGAGTATGAACAAGGACGGCGAGAAATCAGGTTTTGATTTAGCCTTAACAAAAGCTGTGAGAGAAGCTGTGACAGTTCCTGTTATTGCAAGTGGCGGTGCAGGGAATGCCGACCATTTTTACGAAGTGTTAGCTGAAGGTGTCGATGCAGATGCAGCACTTGCCGCATCCATCTTCCATTACAAAGAAACGAGCGTATCACAAGTAAAAGAGTGCTTACGTGAAAAAGGAGTGGCAGTAAGATGATGAACAGCATTAAATTTGATGAAAAAGGTCTTGTCACTGCAGTTGTACAAGATGCGAATACAAAAGAAGTACTAACTGTAGCGTATATGAATAAAGAGTCGCTTGAAAAAACACTTGAATCGGGAGAAACATGGTTTTACTCACGTTCACGTCAAGAGCTCTGGCACAAAGGAGCAACTAGTGGCCATACACAAAAAGTTGTGTCAATTAAAGCGGACTGTGACGGTGATGCATTAGTCGTGGAAGTAATTCCTTCTGGCCCAGCTTGTCATAATGGAACAACTTCTTGCTTTACAGAAAATATTCAGCAAAATGCCAAGGTCGGATCTGTTGAGATTATTTCTAAACTTGCCAATGTTATTGCGAAACGTGAGCAAGAAATGCCAGAAGGGGCGTATACTACATATTTATTCGATAAAGGAATCGATAAAATCTGTAAAAAAGTTGGAGAAGAAGCAACTGAGGTTGTTATAGGTGCTAAAAATCGCGATACAGAAGAAGTAAAATGGGAGGCTGCCGATTTAATTTATCATCTACTCGTGTTACTACAAGAGCAAAAAGTAAGTGTTTATGACGTGTTACATGTGTTAGAAAAACGTCATGAGGAGAAATAACGGCATATTGCTTATTGTATGTTATAATAGAAGTTACTGTGTAAAGGAACGTATGATACGTTCCTTATTTCTTGTTTCGGAGGAAATGTATTGGAAAAGAAACGTCAAAAAGAGAATCAAACGAATATAGTGTCGTTCATTCCAACAGGCGACTATTATTATAAAAAATCAATTCAAGCAATGAATAGCGGACAAATGAATAAAGCCTATAAATATTTACAGCGAGCAGTTGATTTAAGTCCTGATGATCCAATGATTTTATTGCAGTTAGCGATAGTAGAGTTAGAGGGTCAACGTTTCGAGGAAGCGTATGATCTTCTTCGCCGTGCCTATCAGATAGATAAAGAAAATCCAGAAATTATTTTTTACATGGCAGAGGTTTCAGGATGTATCGGTATTATACATGATGCTAAACGCTTTGCAGAGCAATATTTAGAAATAGATCCAGAGGGTGCTTATGCTGATGAAGCTGCTGAAATATTAGACTTTGTTGATTTTGAGCAGGATGACTTTGAAGAGCTTGAAGGTTCTGCTGAAGATTTATATCGGCAGGAGCAAGCAAGACGTTGTATGGAAAAGGGAGATTTCCCTGAAGCTATTAATATGCTAGAAGAGTTAATTGAAGATAGACCGGATTTTTGGTCAGCTTATAACAACCTAGCCCTTGCCTATTTTTATGTTGGGGAAGCAGAACAGGCGAAGGCGCTTCTAAATACGGTATTACGTGAAAATAAAGGGAATTTACATGCGCTATGTAATTTAACGGTTATCGCGTACTATGAAAAAAATGAAGAAGATTTAAAAGATCTTTTAGAAGTACTTGTGAAAATTCAGCCATACTTATGGGAACATCGCTATAAGTTGGGTGCAACATTAGCGCTCGTTGGACAATATGAATTAGCATTTAAATGGTTGCGTAGCATGCAAAAAAGAGGCTATGTAGGCGATGCTGGCTTTTACTTTTGGTTATCTCATGCAGCTTATTTCTCAGGACATGAAGAAATATCAAAGAGTGCATGGGAGCAACTACTTGAGCTAGATCCTGAAAAAGAAGGCTTTGAACCTTGGCGTCAAGAGGAAAACACGTATTCTCTGGATGCATTAGAACACGACCGTGATTATATTGTGGAGAAGCTGGAGAGCGATTATACAAGTGAACGCATATTTGGTTTATTTTTACTAAGTTGTACAGCGCATAAACAGGAAATTATCGCACATCCCAAATGGATAGATGTTGACGAATGTAATGCGTATGAAAAGCTGTTCCTAGCTTATGCACTAGGACATCAATTTGATATGAAAAACAAAGTAGAGGCTAGCTTTATACGAGCAGTAAGTGTATCCGAAATTTTACTTGAACAGTATGGTAAGTTGACGACATTAATTGCACCGATGTTCCAAATGTGGTTTGTACTTTGTGAGCAAGCATTGATAAACAATTATCGTTTCACAAATCCAGCGGCTATTGCAGGAGCAAATGACTATTTATTCCGCTCTTCTCGTAATCTCAAGGTGACAAAAAAAGAGATAGCTCAGCAATACGGAGTATCCGTGTCAACTTTATCGAAGTACATTGATGAAATTTTAATGTTTTTACCAAGTACGAATAATTAGACTGTGAGCAACATAGTTGAATAACTTTTTACTTTCACATACGATGAACATACTGAAGTTATTATCAATTGAGTCTTGGCTGCGTCCGAGGCATTACCTTCATTCAGTAGGTGTTTGCGCACCTACTGAATGAAGGTAAAAAAGTATTTGTTTAGGGGGAAGTATTATGTCAGAAGAAAAAATTTATGATGTTGTAATAATTGGTGCAGGTCCGGCTGGTATGACTGCGGCTGTTTATACATCACGTGCCAACCTTTCAACTTTAATGATTGAACGTGGGATCCCTGGCGGACAAATGGCGAATACAGAAGAAGTAGAAAACTATCCTGGATTTGATACAATTTTAGGGCCGGAGCTATCAACAAAAATGTTCGACCATGCTAAGAAATTTGGTGCAGAATATGCATATGGCGATGTAACTGAAATTATTGATGGTGAGGAATATAAAACAATAAAATCAGGTGCTAAAGAATATAAAACTCGAGCAATTATTATTTCTACAGGTGCGGAATATAAAAAAATGGGCGTGCCTGGCGAAAAAGAACTTGGAGGCCGTGGTGTCAGCTATTGTGCAGTATGTGATGGTGCATTCTTCAAGCAGAAAAATCTTGTTGTCGTAGGTGGCGGAGATTCTGCTGTTGAAGAAGGCGTTTATTTAACTCGCTTTGCTGATAAAGTAACAATTGTGCACCGTCGTGATAAATTACGCGCACAAAAAATTCTCCAAGATCGTGCCTTTGCTAACGAAAAAATTGATTTCATTTGGAATGCAACAGTTAAAGAAATCAATGAAGCTGATGGTAAAGTTGGAAGTGTAACATTACAATCAACTGTAGATGGTGCAGAATCTGATTTTGTTACTGATGGCGTATTCGTATACATTGGTATGCTTCCATTAACAAAACCATTCGAGTCTCTTGGAATTTTAAATGATGCTGGTTATATTTTGACAAATGAAAATATGGAAACAACAGTACCAGGTATCTTTGCAGCTGGTGATGTACGCGAAAAATCACTTCGTCAAATCGTTACAGCAACAGGTGACGGAAGTATTGCAGCACAAGCGGTACAGCATTATGTGGAAGAATTATTAGAAAAAATTAATGCTTAAAATTGAACACTCCTAAAATCTGTTTTTGAATGGATCATCACCCCATGTTATGGATATGATCCTCTTGATTAGTTTTTAAGGAAAAAAATACAATTTTAATACGGTCTTAATATAGTTGTAACTTGAATGACATATAAAAGGTGTAAGATAAAAAGTGTAATTAGCAATCCCCCTTTTATTTTGTTGAGTAGGTTGTTTCCGCCAAATAAGGTGGAGCAACCTATTTTTGTTGTAAGCGGAAATTTTGAATTTTTTTGTGGCGGAGTTTCATATGCTTGAATAAAGGTTGAAAAATAGGTTTCTATACATGTATCGGTGAAGTTAAAATTGCAATGCGCCTAAAGTTTAGAATTGAGGACAAACCTTGTTTAGTCTTGCTATAATAAAAGGAAGAACGTAAAAGTGATTAGAGGTGTGCCTATGCAAAGAATTGCAAATTTAATAGCCATAAAAGACGATCAAGTATTATTACTTCAGAAGCCAAGACGTGGCTGGTACGTAGCTCCTGGCGGTAAAATGGAGAGCGGTGAGTCGATTTATGAGGCTGCTGTACGTGAATTTAAAGAGGAAACAAATGTCACACCTATAAATGCTCATTTAAAGGGTGTTTATACAATGATTATTAAAGAAAACAACGAAGTAGTGGACGAATGGATGCTTTATACGTTTGTTGCAAAGGATATAGAAGGCATACCGTTTAAAGAAACTAGAGAAGGCAAACTCGCATGGCACCCAGTAGAGGACTTGAAACATTTGCCAATGGCTGAAGGTGATCGAACAAACTTACAATTTGCTATTTCACAATCAGGCATTCAGTACGGTACATTTGAATATACGACTGATTTTGAATTACTTCATGAGAAAATACAAATATCAATAGAACAATAAAGGAGCTGCATGACAGTGGTGGTTGAAGACCTAAAAGGTAAACATGAATTAGTTATTATTACAGGAATGTCTGGAGCTGGGAAAACAGTAGCTATTCAAAGCTTTGAAGATTTAGGGTATTACTGTATTGATAATTTACCACCAGCGTTACTCACAACATTTTTAACCCTACTAAGGGATTCGGGTAAAAATATTACACGTATAGCAGCTGTCATGGATATGCGTGGCGGCGACTTTTTTGATTCTCTTATTGGCGCCCTCGACCATATGCTTAAAGAAGGCGATATAGTTGCAAGAATTTTATTTTTAGATGCAGATGATGCAACGTTAGTTAGACGTTATAAGGAAACAAGACGTGCACATCCTTTGGCTGCAAATGGATTGCTATTAAATGGCATTAAACGAGAACGTAATCTTTTATCGGAAGTAAAGGGGCGCGCTAAATTTGTTTATAATACATCCAATATGAAGCCAAAAGAGCTACGTGAAAAAATCGCAAAAGAATTTGCAAATGATGCCAATAATATATTCTCAGTAAATATTATGTCTTTTGGATTTAAACATGGTATGCCGATCGATGCCGACTTAGTGTTTGATGTCCGTTTTTTAAAAAATCCATATTATGTAGAGGAGTTACGTCATAAAACAGGATTACAAACTGAGGTATCTTCTTATGTGCTGGCACTTGAGGATACGCAAACACTCATTCAAAAACTTACGGATTTGTTTGAATTTATGATTCCACTTTATAGACAAGAGGGCAAATCACAACTTGTTATTGCTTTTGGATGTACTGGAGGACAGCATCGCTCAGTAACATTAGCGGAATATTTCGGAGCATATTTAGCTGGGAAGGAAAAAACTGTTATTGCGCATCGTGACATCAATCGTAGAAAGGATTGAGTAAATGGGAAAGAAGCGAACAAAGCTTGTTGTAATAGGTGGTGGCACAGGGCTTTCTACCCTGCTACGAGGCCTCAAGCACCACCCATTTGATATTACTGCAATTGTTACAGTAGCAGATGATGGTGGTTCTTCAGGACGCTTACGAGATGACTATGATATTCCACCACCCGGTGATGTCCGTAATGTTATCGCAGCGTTATCGGATGTTGAGCCGCTTGTAGAGCAAATGTTTCAATATCGATTTTTAGCATCGGAAGATTTACGTGGTCATTCATTAGGTAATTTAATGCTAACGGCTTTAACAGATATTACTGGTGACTTTAACCATGCTATTAGTGAAATGGGAAAAGTTTTAAAGGTGCATGGCCGCGTCATACCAGCAGCTAATAAAAAGATAAATTTACATGCCGAACTTGAGGACGGTTCTATCATTGAAGGTGAATCTAAAATTCCTTTGGCTAAAAAACGAATTAATCGAGTTTTTTTAGTGCCTGAAAACGTGCAACCGCTACCAGAGGCTATTCGAGCAATCAATCGTGCAGACTATATTTTAATTGGTCCGGGAAGTTTATATACGAGTATAATTCCAAATCTTCTTGTAAAAGAAATTGGAGAAGCTGTTGTAAAGGCAAAAGGAAGAAAAATTTACGTTTGTAATTTAATGACTCAAAAAGGTGAAACCATTTCCTATACAGCAGGTGATCATGTGAAAGCTATATATGACCATGTTGGAGACGCCTTCATTGATTCTATTTTAGTAAATGATGTAAAGCTTCCTCATCCTGTAAAAGAGCTTTATAAGGAAGAGTGTGCTGAGCCGGTAACGTTCGACGTTGCCAAGCTCGAAAGTATGCGATTAGAGGTTATTCAACGAGATATTGCCACGATTCGTCCTGATGGAACGGTTCGTCATAATGCGGCAAATGTTGCGGAATGGCTTGTAGATTATGCAAAAATCTATGAGGCAAAAAGTTAGTGAATTATAAAGCGCTTATTGTATATGATAAGATGGCATATACATAGAACAAAAGGTTGAAAGGAGGGCGTGATATGTCTTTTGCTTCTGAAACGAAAAAGGAATTAACTCAAATAGAAGCGGACAATCATTGTATGAAAGCAGAAGTATCTGCCCTAATTCGTATGAATGGTTCATTATCTTTCGCTAATAAGCAGTTAAGCTTAGACGTACAAACCGAAAACGCTGCAATCGCAAGAAGACTTTATACGATTATGAAAAAGCTATATCCATATAATGTAGAGTTGCTTGTTAGAAAAAAAATGCGTTTGAAAAAAAATAACGTATACATTTGCCGTGTTAGAGAAGGTGCGCGTGAGCTACTAATTGATTTAGAAATCATCTCAGACGACTTTCAATTTAATCATACTATTTCTCGGGAGCTCATTAAAAAGGGTGGCCAAAAAAGAGCATATTTACGAGGAGCATTTTTAGCTGGAGGTTCGGTCAACAATCCAGAAACATCAGCCTACCATTTAGAAATTTATTCATTATATAAAGAACATGGCGAGGCTTTAATGGATTTGATGAATGAATTTGAGCTAAATGCAAAAACAATTGAACGAAAAAAAGGCTTTGTAACTTATTTAAAAGAAGCTGAAAAAATTTCCGATTTCCTTAATATTGTTGGAGCTCATCAAGCAATGATGAAGTTCGAAGACGTCCGCATATTACGAGATATGAGAAATAGTGTTAATCGCATTGTTAACTGTGAAACAGCGAACTTAAATAAAACAATAGGTGCCGCATTACGTCAAGTAGAGAACATCCGATTTATTGAAAATTCAATAGGTCTCGATCAATTACCAGAAAAACTTCGTGAAATAGCGCGATTACGAGTAGAATATCAAGATGTAACACTGAAAGAACTTGGTGAAATGGTATCAAGTGGAACGGTTAGTAAATCAGGTGTCAATCATCGATTACGTAAAATTGATGAGATTGCCGATGCATTAAGAAGTGGCGAAAAAATTGGTGGCTAAATTTTCATACTTTTCAGGTACGTGTTGTTCTTTTGCTAGTAAGTAAGGTAAGATAAAAATAATAAGATGAACGGTAGTAAAGGGGAGTTTTAAGAATGACCGAGAGAAGAGTCCATGTAAAATTAAAATTAGGACTACAAGCTAGACAAGCAGCGCTATTTGTACAAGAAGCAAATCGCTTTAGCGCAGATATCTTTCTTGAGAAAGACGAGAAAAAAGTAAATGCTAAATCCATTATGGGTGTTATGAGCTTAGCCATTGCAAAAGGAACAGAAGTTGTCCTTAGCGGTGATGGTAACGATGCTGAGCAAGCGGTTACAGCATTAGCAGCTCTAATTGAAAAAGAAGATTAATAAAACGCATAATGCAGAAACTGTCCAAGAGGTAAAACTTACATATTGGGCAGTTTTTTTGCGCTTTCATATTGAAAAAGTAAGTCCTATTTTTGTTGGATATTTGTACAACTTAAAATGAAGGCCAATGTTATCCTGTATCGATCGTCGACGGGAGGGATAGGAAGATTGAAGTGATAGGGAGTAGAGTCGAAGTCGAAGCGATGGGAGAAAGGGTGAAGTGGCGGAAAGAAAAGATAAGGCGACGGAAAGAAGAGGCTGACGGATGGAAAGTGCGGGGTGACGGAAAGAAAGGGTAAAGCGACGGATGGAAAAGCTGAAGTGACGGAAAGCAATACCGAAGCGACGGATAGAAAGGTCAAAGCGACGGAAGAAAAGACCGCGACGGATAGAAGTACTGAAGTCGTGGATAGAAACGACAAAATCGTGGATAGAAGATCCAAAGCGACGGAAAGAAGACCGAATCAGGGTAGACCCATCAAAGCAAACAAAAAAGACATCTCAGGAATAAACCTTAGATGCCTTTCGTCTTTTTTATTTACGGTCGTTGCGATCCATAATTTGGTCGATTAAGCCGTACTCTTTTGCGCGCTCAGCAGTCATGAAGTTATCGCGGTCTGTATCTCTTGCAATGACTTCAAGTGGTTGACCTGTACGTTCTGATAAAATACCGTTTAATTTTTCACGTAAGAATAAAATACGTTTTGCAGCGATTTCGATTTCAGTTGCCTGACCTTGTGCACCGCCTAGTGGTTGGTGAATCATTACTTCAGCATTCGGTAATGCGAAACGTTTGCCTGGTTCACCAGCTGCAAGTAGGAAAGCACCCATAGATGCAGCCATACCGATACAAATTGTTTGTACTTGTGGCTTGATAATTTGCATTGTGTCATAAATTGCCATGCCGGCAGTAATTGATCCACCTGGTGAGTTAATATAAAGAAAGATATCTTTATCTGGATCTTCTGCTTGTAGGAATAGGAGTTGAGCAACAATTGAGTTAGCAACGTTGTCGTCAATTGCACTTCCTAATAGGATAATACGGTCTTTTAGTAGTCGTGAATAGATGTCGTACGCACGTTCACCACGACTTGTTTGTTCAATAACTGTAGGAATTAAATTCATGTTAAATCCTCCTTAGAAAACTAAATTCGAATACTTTTGCTGAAAACTTCCATCGTATTCAGCTGTATCCTTATCATACACATTATAGTCAGGGAAGGTCAAATATTAACCCTGTTAAAGTGAAATAAATTAAAATAATTTTACCTTTACGTAGATAAATGATGCGCCTGAAGCCCGTACATTAAATTCCTTTCTAATGCGTGACGTACATTGGTGGCTACATTTTATTTACTAGGTATTTTGACACTTACTGTATGAAGATAAAAAAAGTTTAAATGTTTTACATTCTATAGTTGAATTATGAGCAATACGTTTGTATAATGAATAAGGTCATAAGTTAAAGTACAGTACACTATTTTGTCAGGTATGCTTCAAATGAGGATTATCTACATCATGCTTTTTGTTAAGCCTAGTGGGTACTTTTTTTTTGTGCTCAATTGCCCTCGTGGTGTAATGGATAACACGTAAGATTCCGGTTCTTGCACTGGGGGTTCGATTCCCTCCGAGGGCGCCATTTTACTGATTATTTAATATATTTTTATAACTCGAATTCTCCTAATAAGTAGTTTAGCAGCCTGCTTAGAGGAGAAAGAGAGGGAAATTAATGGGAATATTACCTAGTAGGCATTATTCCCGTATCTGTTCCTTTCAAACCTTCAAAAAAGCAACAACTCCAAATTATTTTTTAGTGAACATACTGTACGTGAAGACTAGTTATACTAGTCGAAAAAAAGAATCCTATCTGAGGGGATTCTTTTTTTTTGCAAAAAAGTAACATGTGCAATGGGTTTTGACCGTGGAGTTAGAGATCGTGTTGGCTAGTGGTTGAAGAGAGAAGCTTTTTGTAGTCCGCAAAACGAGCGAGGAAAATTTATAGTTCATTAAATAAGAGCAGCCCCTTGTGATGATACATCACATATGGGGCTGCTCTTGTTTTTTTATTATTAATGTAGGGGATTTGTTGTTGTGTCGAACGAATTAAGCATCGTGTGCATATCTTGTTGAGAATATTGTGGTACTTGATAGTAGCCATGCATATTTTGGTAAATAGATAATTCGTATGCCATTTCAATGCAGTTGGGAATACTATCAGCGACAACTCGTCGAACTACAGGGTTTGTAGTTTCAGTTGCGGCAGCAGTCATACATTTTGCTGCCCCTTTTTGAGCACCTAATAGGAAGCCAGAAATTGCTTCGTCGTTGAGCTCGCTTGCATTTTGCATAGGCTTTTTAGGTTGGCCAGGATTTAATCCATATTTAAAATCATTTCCTGTCTCCATTTGATAGCGTCCTGTAGGTACAGTAGGATCATGCCCTGTTTTAAATGATTCCACAATTGTGTTATACATACCTAATGTGAAATTATATTGGCGATCCAAAATGCTAAGTAACTCCGGATCCTTAACATGTTGACGTAAAAAGATGGATTGATTCATTCCAGCAATGATTTCGCCAATTGTTTCATGCATGTCCATTACCTCATGTCCACCATGATTTAGGCTTTGTTGCTGGTTGAATGATGTTTGGTTTGATGATTCATTTTGAAACGATTGTGTCAAAAAAAGCGCCTCCTATATATCATAGTTTTGTTACATATTAAGTATGGCACGTTAGACAAATTTCATACGGTATTGATGCGTTTGCTTATATGTAGAATAGAGATGTTTTTTTTGTTGCACATTAGTGGTAATGAAAAGAATGGCTCATCATCAAAATAAATAGTATTTCTGATTTTGAATGATAGCTAAAAGAAAGCGAAGGTGGTTTTAAAGTTGAAAAAAATATTTGGACCTATCGGAATTATCGTTATTATTTTAGTTGTAATGTCCTTACTATTTATACCAAAATACAATAGCCTTGTAACGGCCGAGGAAGGCGTTGATTCGAAATGGGCTCAGGTTGAAAATCAGTTACAACGTCGCTTCGATTTGATTCCGAACTTAGTAGAATCTGTAAAAGGATATGCCAACCATGAAAAAGAGGTTATCGCTAGCATTACAGACGCACGTGCACAAATGGGAAATGCTCAAAGTCCAAAGGAGCAAGCGGTTGCCAATGATGCATTGAATGGAGCACTTAGTCGATTGCTAGTAGTTGTAGAAAATTATCCGAATTTAAAGGCAGATGCAAACTTCCGTCAATTAATGGATGAATTAGCGGGGACTGAAAACCGTTTAGCTGTTGCCCGAGAAGATTATAACAATGAAGTGCAGGCTTTTAATAAAACAGTCAAACGTTTCCCAGGCAATTTAATTGCTGGGATGTTTGGTTTTGAACAGAAGGAATACTTTAAAGCTGCTGCCGGTGCTGAAAAGGCACCATCTATAGATTTTAGCGGTTCAGGTAAACAGTAATGAAACGGTTGATGGCCCAACTTGCTATTGTTGGCTTCATATTTAGTTTATCTATTAGAACATCAGATGCCGCAATGCCAACGCCGATGGCAAATACGTATATTCATGATTTTGCAAATGTTTTATCTGCCTCTCTGGAGGAAGAACTCAATCGTTACTCAGAGCAGCTAGATAAAGGTACAGGTGCTGAAATTATGGTCGTAACAGTAGATAATATTAATGGCCAAGAACCAAAAATGTATGCTACAAAAATGATTCGCTCTTGGGGTATTGGTGATGCCCAAAAAAATAATGGTGTGTTAATTTTAGCAACGTTTGGGCAGGGGAAAGGCAATAATGATGTTGTGATCGCGGTAGGCCAAGGCCTTGAAGGGGCATTACCAGATGGCAAACTGGGGCGCATTTTAGATGATGCGTTTTATCCAAATTCAGGTGCTGAAAATATGGATAAGGCATTTAAAGCAACGTACGCGGAAGTATTTCAAAATGTCGCGCAAGAGTACGATTGGGATGGAGAGGTGCCTGAAAATACAGCTGACAGTGAAGGAATGCCAACATGGATGATTATTTTAATCATTATCATAGTACTTGTTGTATCAAGTGGTAGAGGGGGAGGACCCCGTTCAGGTCGACGTGGTGGTTATCCAGGTGGTTTTGGTGGCGGCTTTGGCAGTGGTCGCTCTGGAGGCAGTGGCTTTGGCGGATTCGGAGGAGGCTCATCAGCTGGTGGTGGAGCAAGTCGGAAATTTTAACTTTTTTCCGAACCTAGACGAATAATGCTGAGGCGATTGAATATATTCAAAAAGTGGACTCATTTGTAGTTCGCTTTTTTACTGGTTTAAAAGTGCTAACAATATAACTGTCTTAAACACTAAGATAGGGAGTATGTGGACCATTGTCTGCTCAACACAATCAAGAGGATATAATAACTGTTTTACAAAAAGTAAAGGGAAATTCGTTCGGTATCAATTTTTTGCACCTATGATGATGAATACATATAAATCGTTGAACCAGAAAATTGACAAACATACAAATTTTAGTATAATTTTACTGTATTGGCAAAAAAATGTATAACGCGAACTGATAATTGGAGGGAATCATTTTGAAAAAAAGATTTTTATCAGCATCATTAGCGGTTATTTTAACGACATCTGCTGTCATTCCTGTATCTATGCAGGAAGTGCGCGCGTCCAATGAAACTAGCAGTCAAGTAGAAGTAAGAGAGGAACGTCTATCTGCTAAGGAGTTTTTAGATTTAACGGTAACAGCCCTTACGTTCCAGCATGGATCTGAGACAATGCGTCAGGAAATCATTGATACTTGGGTAAATGGCGCAGAATTAAAAGATTTAAGTGGCAATATTAATCGTGATGAAGCGGCACGTATTTTAGTAAGAGCTTTAAATAAAGAAGAAAAAGAAGCAACACTTGCTGAGTATCAAGAAAAAGCAAATAAGCTTGGTTTATTTAACGGTCTTTCGGATAGTGAAACGATTACTAAACAAGATGCGGTCAAAATTTTAAACAACGCTAAAAATGTGAAAAACGCTGTCAGTAATAAAGGCGTGAAAGAAATTTCTGTAGAAGATTTCATGAAAAACCCTGGAAGTGTCGGCTATCAACTTTCACCAGACGGAAATTATATTACTTATAACTCTGCGTGGAAAAATCGTTCAAATGTGTACGTAAAGAAAATGAATGATGATAGTGAGCCAGTGCGTGTATCTAGCTCAAAGGACCGTGATATTGCCGGGTCATTCTGGAAAGATAATAATTTACTATATTTAAAGGATAAAGGTGGCGATGAAAACTTCCACATTTATTCAACAAAATTTAATGGTAATAAGGAAAAAGATTTAACTCCTTATCCAAATGTAACAGTTAGGTTCTTAAGTGGTTTACAGGGCGTTAAAGACGAAATCCTTATTACGATGAATAAAGAAGATGCAAAGGTCTTTGATGTATACAAGCTTAATGTGAAGACTGGAAAAACTACGCAAGTTGCTAAAAACCCAGGTAATATTTCGAGTTGGTTAGCAGATCATGATGGAAAAGTACGTATGGCAGTTACTTCAGATGGTGTAGAAGGAACTATCCTTTACCGTGACTCAGAGAAAGACGAATTCAAACCATTTATTGAAATGAAAGCAGGAGATGAAGTAATGCCACTTGCTTTCTCTAAAGACAATAAACATATTTTCGCAACTTCTAACAAAGGAAGAGATAAAGTAGAAGTGGTTAAATATGATTTAAAAGGTAATGAAGAAGTAATTATGTCCAACTCAGAAGTGGATGTAATAGGTGTATTATATAGTCCTGAGAAAGATAAAATAGTATACGGTGGATATATAACAGATAAAATACACTATCAATTTTTTGACAAGGACTTTGAAAAACTATTCCGTAAAATTCAAAACAAATTAGGAGTTCATGAAAGTGAATTAAGAATTAATGATTACAATAAAGAAATGACAAAATTTATTGTTAGTGTTTCGAGTGACACTGTTTACGGAAAATATTATTATTACGATTCAAAAACAGATAAAATGACAGAAATGGCAACGTTAAGCCCTTGGTTAAAACAAGGAGAGCTTGCAGAAATGCATCCAATTTCATATAAAAGTCGAGACGGTCTAACAATTAATGGTTATTTAACTTTACCAAAAAATAAAGAGGCTAAAAATCTGCCACTTATCGTCAATCCACATGGTGGGCCATGGGGTCGTGATACTTGGGGCTTTAATCCTGAGGTACAACTACTAGCAAACCGTGGTTATGCGGTACTACAAATGAATTTCCGTTCTTCGGCTGGATACGGTAAAAAGTTCCTTGAGGCGGGTAATAAGCAGTGGGGTCTCAAAATTCAAGATGACATTACGGATGGTGTACAATGGGCAATCGACCAAGGTATTGCAGATCCAAAACGTATCGGAATTTACGGTGCATCCTTTGGAGGTTATGCAACTTTAGCAGGTATCGCTTTCACACCAGATCTATATGCGGCAGCAGTTGATTATGTGGGTGTATCGAATATCTTTTCGCTATTAAATACAATTCCTCCATACTGGGAAACAATGCGTGAAATGTTATATGAGCGTGTAGGGCATCCAGAGAAGGATAAAGAGCTATTAACAGCAGTTTCACCTGTCTTCCACGTGGATAAAATTAAAACACCATTATTCGTCGCTCAAGGTGCAAATGATCCACGTGTAAACAAAGCTGAATCTGATCAAATTGTTGAAGCGTTACGTGCAAGAGGCGTCGATGTAGAATACATGGTAAAGGATAATGAAGGCCATGGTTTCCAAAATGAAGAAAATAGAATCGAATTCTACAATGCAATGCTGAAATTCTTAGATAACCATCTGAAAAAATAATATGAAAGAAGACTGTGCAGGAAGTATGACCTTGCACAGTCTTTTATAGTTAGAACCCTAATGGAATAATCCATGTATCCGATTATTTTACTGTTTTAGGGATAAGAAAAGTTAGAACCATTTTAATAATTGGTGCTATTTCTCGATAAATTGTTTATAGATAGCTGTTTCGTTTTATAATAGCTCATAAGGGAGGTGTTGTAATTGAACGTGAAATTTTTTAGTCGAGCTAATTGTGGGCTATGTGTAGAGGGATTGCATACATTAAAGCTTGTACAGGAAGATATAGATTTTGATATAGAAATTATTGATATTGAAGAAGATGAGAGCATACATGAAAAGTATATGCTCATGATTCCAGTAGTAGAAAAGGATGGGCAAGTAATACAATACGGCAATTTGGATTATGCAACACTTATGGAGCATTTATGTAGCGAATAACAAAGGGGGATTCGCTAATGTACATATTAAAATGAAGGATAAAAACTTCTCCTAAAAAGTTCGCATTTCCCCTGCTATGTTTGTAGCAGAATCCAAACGAGTAACCTTGTATAAATCAACATACAAAGAGAGTGGAAAAGAATATGTTTAAAAAATTCGTGTCCGTCTAAGAGGTTAATTATTTATTTAGACCTAATGATAGTAACCTTATGAGTGTTCCTTTAATTGAAAGGATTGATTCTATTTAATAGTATGATTTAGCTGTCGTTAATTTTAATGTATTGAAAAATTGTTTAAACGTGTTGACAAATGAAAAGTAATCATGATATATTGTTGTTCCTGTCACTTCGACAGTAAAAAACATTTCAAAATAAGTTTGACAAACATATTGATATTTTGATAGAATAAAGTCCTGTCACATCGACAGTGAAAAAACATTTCAAAAAAGTTGTTGACAAACATATTAATATTTTGATATAATAAAATCCTGTCGCTGGTCGACAGTGAAAAAATGAACCTTGAAAACTGAACAAGCAAAACGTAATCAATAAAGTTTTTAGTAGCTAACCTTGAGTTAGTGAACGAAACAAAATTTTGGACATCAAACATGATGCCAGCAAAACAATTTGAGCTAA
>NZ_JBWHYQ010000016.1:0-159008 GCF_056322905.1 Lysinibacillus sp. G1-3 | reverse complement strand
AGCGAAGCGTCAGCAACAAATTGTTTTCTGTGCGAAAGCGAAGCGTCAGCAACAAATTGTTTTCTGTGCGAAAGCGAAGCGTCAGCAACAAATTGTTTTCTGTGCGAAAGCGAAGCGTCAGCAACAAATTGTTTTCTGTGCGAAAGCGAAGCGTCAGCAACAACAACAACATAAGCTTAGGAACGGCTCAACATAACCCCAAAAGAGAATGGCCTTGAACGGAAATCAACTCATTTAAAGGATTTCCTTGACTGTTTTATTTGTCATTGAATATTATCTTGTAATTCCTGTGCTAAAAATGCAGTTAGATCACGTAAATTTTCTGGTGTAACACCGTGACCATCTGGATATTGTTTAAATGTCACAGTAGCACCAAATTGCTCAAACTTTTCTTTACTTTCTACGCCCCATTGTGACGGGATGATATAATCATAATCACCGTGAGAAATAAATGCATGTAAATGATTGACTGGGCGAATTGCATATTCCTCTGTAACGAATTTTGGCGTGTAGCCACTTAATGCTACTATTCCTGTAATTAAATTCCCTATTGCAAAAGCAAGTGACTGTGCCAAAACTGCCCCTTGACTGAATCCAAGTACGTACACTTTGTGTGGATCAATTTGATATTCAGCAATAGCCTCTAGAACAAATTGTTGTAGAGCCACTAAAACTTTATCGAAAACTTCGCGGTCTGGTTTTCCAACCTCCTGGATTGTGAAAAAAGCATAGCCAGGTTTTTGCGTAATAGGGCCACGTAAGCTAAATACATGGCATTGCTCTTTAAAGTCCTGTACTAATTGTGGTAAATCGTCTTCATTACTACCCATTCCATGTAATAAAAAAATCGCTGGATATTTTTTATTTGGGTCCATATTCGTTGGTTGTGTATGTTTAAATGTAAACGGTGTATTCATTTTAAAATTCCTTTCAGGTGAACTTAGTGTCACCTTATTATACTGCATAATATATCTAGACAAAAACAGGATTGCTCCGTTATCATAAATAGCTTTTTCTATAGACTCGTCACCATAACGATAGAATGATGTCTGTCCGATCAGGCACTTTCCTAAGGAATACGGTAAGCAGCTTGAGATACGATGCTATTATGTACAATAACTCAACAAAAGCACATGATGGTCACGATTGCGTTTTAAAGTTTTACTTTATTAATAATCCCATCAGTGTGATAAGCAATATAGCCGTTAATTATGCGAATTGTTTCTTGTGGATCTGCGTTAAATAGCACTTTTGATTGCTCTGGTGTTGAGACAAGTACTGTTAGTAAATCTACACGCATGGAATGTCCTGCAGAGCTATACGCATAATCGTAAACAATATCTTCCTCTGTCATATTTTCTGTCACATACTGCTTATGAAACAATTCCTTTGCGGCATCCATTTGTTCCGCGACCTGCTGACGAATACGCATTTGATGCATCAGTAGCTCTTCCTCAAGTACCGTGGTCTTTAACCACTCTTTCTTATCGAGCATCTTCAAAAACTCTTTTTCCCAAACTTGCTCATTTTCTGTAAAATACAGCATATTCATCATTAACATATCCCAAAAATCAACTTGAGATTGTGCTGATTTACGCTGCATCTCTATTGCCGTTTTAAAGTGCTCTTCAACCTTCGTAATATTCATGTTGCGCACTAAATGATTACATACATTTTCAATAAATTTATTTGCTGTTTCTTGCGCCATCAAAAAACCCGTCCTTTATATCTACAAATCAATTCCTCCCTATCATACCATGATTGTAGAATATAAAGAAACGGTTAACGTTTATGTCTGCAATGTATGCTCACCTTGTACTTTAGACGCAGAAATTGAATCTAAAATATACTTTGCATCATCGTGAAGCGTTTGGTAGTTCTCCTGTAATGTTCTTGGAGATACAGGTTTACTAAATAAGAAGCCCTGTATAGTATCACACTGGCTTGCTACTAGATATGATAGCTGTTCTATCTCTTCTATTCCTTCTGCGACTACCTTTAACTGTAGATGTTTGGCCATAGAGAGAATCATGTCAACTAATGCTTTATCTGTAGAGTTCGATTGTATTTTCTGAACGAAAGACCTGTCAATTTTTAAGCAATCTATAGGGAAATCCTTTAAATAAGATAATGATGAATAGCCTGTCCCAAAATCATCTACCGCGATTGTAACCCCAAGTGCCTTCAATTTGTGTAAGATCGTCGTCATATGATCAATATTGATCGTCATACTTTCTGTTATTTCGAGTTGCAAATATTTGGGCTCTAATTGTGTTTTCTCAAGAACATTATGAATTATTTCAACTAAATTTTGCTGAAAAAGTTGACCTAACGACAGATTGACCGCTACTTTAATCGGTGGCAATCCAGCAGCTTCCCATCTCTTTACTTGTTGACAGGCTGTTTCTAGTACCCATTGTCCAATAGGAATAATTAATCCAGATTCCTCTGCAATTGGAATAAAGACTCCCGGCGAAATCCATCCCTTCTTTGGATGCTGCCATCTAACTAAAGCCTCTACCGACTTAATTTGACCCGTACGTAAATCAAGCTGCGGTTGATATTCTAAAAAAAGCTCTTGATTTGCTAAAGCATCATGTAAATCATTTTCTAATATAAGACGTTCAGTCGTTTCTTCAGAGATCGAAGACTCATAAAATCGTATACGCGTTGGCATCTTCTGCGCTTCATGCATAGCATAAAGTGCAAATCTAATAAGCTCCTCTTCTTTATAAGAATCTGTTGGAAATAAAGCGATACCAATATTTAATTGACTATTTAAAGAAAAATGTTGAATTTGGAATGATTCTTCCATGACAACTTGAAGTTGTTGACTAAGTTGCGTCAATTGATGGGTATTGCTCACCTCATCAATATACACGACGAAATAGTCTTCTCTCAGCATGCAAAGTAAATGCTTCTCCGGTAAAACATTTTTCAATCTTTGCGCGATTAAGCCTATCATTTGGTCTGCATATGTGCTACCTAAAGACGCTTTAATCGCAGTAATTCTTTCTATACCGATTGCAAGTATTGCCTTTGGTGATTTAGATATGTATAAATCTTTTTTTAAAGTTTCCATTAAAAAACGCTTATTTGGCAAATTTGTAATCTCATTATGGTAAGCCATGAAATGCATTTTTTCACGAGATTCTTCTAAATGCTTTTGTGTATCGATTAACTGCTGAAAAGGTTTTTCGATCGATGAAAAATAAATTGCTCTAAATAAAAGATAAGAAGCACCTAACTCAAAAATATGTCCAATGAAGTTTTTAATATCATAAACATCTTGATAAATTGTATAAAGAAAATCGCTCATTATTAAATAAATAGAACTACCAAATAATAAAAATACGATTTTAGGAGATTTTTCAAAATTTTTAAGCAATAGGACCATAATCACTAGATGTATCGCTACAGCTATATATTGCAAAGTATTTTTTAAAACAGTAGGACCTTCACTTTCTATCAAAAGTGGTGGCAATATAGGTGTCGGGGCATAGATGACTACAAAACAAACAGTGATTATTAGAAACGGCAAGCTATAAATAAACCAACGATAAATTGATTTTATTTCCTTCTCCTTTATAAATAATATAATGAGAAAACCAATCGATAATAGTAATCGACAAAACATGTAAAACCATGTTGATGCATACGGCGTACTTTCAGTAATGAAAAATGGCATTCCTTTATAGGAAAGTGCATGAGCCATTTCTAAAAAGCTAATTGTTAAAAATAATGCCCCAACATAGAGGACTCTATTCGATAAAATATAAGGTGTAATTAACCATGTCTGAATAGAAATAGACATTGTCACTACAGTAATAAGCATTTCCATCATTAAATGAATCGTTACATAATTGTTCTCTCCAAATATCCCATAAAATTTATCACTACCCAAACCAATTACGATTAATAAAATGATTGATAATAGGATAAATTGAATGCTCTGCTTCACAAATGAAAAATCCTCATTAAATTTCCACATCATAACTCCCTTCTTAAGCTCTAAATATTTTCCTCCATCTACTATTTCATTGACGGGTTTTAGGATAATTATACTATAGAATTATTGTGAATAATCAACTTTTTAACCAAAAGAAGAATAAAAAATCAGGACTAAATCATAAAATAAAGTGAAACTTTAATAAGCAAAAAGGATTCTTCATCCTACACCGATTATTAATCTTTACTAAATGGGCTTTTTTCGAAAAGTATCGCTACAAAAACATGTGCTGAATGAAAGTAAAAAAGATGCCTCATCTTTTGAGACATCTTCTCTATTTGCTATGAAAATACATAACTATCCATATTATCTATTGTATTTTGGATAGCATCTTTCAACGATCGCTGATGCTCGGCACAAGCCGCTAGTGACTCCTCCAATGTAATCGCAGCATTTGCCATAAACGGTGCCATCTGCAAATCCTTCGCTAATTGAATAAGAACAAGTGCTTTATTCCATTTCCAACGCGCATTATTTGGATCTAAGTTAATAGCTTGCTCTAAGTAGCCAAGTGCATCGAATGGCATCCATCCAAAGCGGTGCATCGTTTGACCTGTGATTCCCCAATATACCGCCTTGTTAGGGTTTTCTTTTACTGCTTGTTTAAAACAATGAACACTCTCGTTGTAATGATGTGCAAACAAAAACAGTTCACCCTGTGTAAAAAATGAATTGGCTCTTCCACTCGGAGTGCCTGTTGTCGCTATAGCCTCTAGTTCTTTAATACGATTTGAAAACTCTCCTTCATCTTCTATCGCACGAATTTCGACGACGGTATCCGATTCAGGATAGCTTTCATCTGCTCGTTCTGCATGTTGGGTTTCCACAGACAGCGTAGGTTTTGGATAGCTCGCAAAATCATACTCTTCTAATAATTTAATATATTTATGAGCCAACTTTTTCTCATTTTCACTAGTAACTTGCTTAGCTACCTCATAGCACTTCATTAGTTCACCATTATAAAAATAATCATCCATTGTCATTCATTATTCCTCCAATGTACAACTCTTCAGTATATTTAGTATACACTACAAAATCAATTATGCCTCGACATAATTGATTCCATAATCGGTTGGAGGCTTTACCTTCTTTCAACAATAGAGGTAGAAGACTTCAGTAACTGCCGCTTCACTTTCACTATAAAAAAGACTGATCAAAAATAACTTTTGATACAGTCTCAGCTTTGCTTATTTTTTTAGTACTTCTTTATTTAGAAATGTACGTAAATCTTCTTCTGGTAATGCACCTTCAAAACGTTTAACCTCTTTACCACCCTCAAAGCGAATAAAAGTTGGTGTCGCATTAATATGATATTTATTCCATAAATCTTCGTATTCCCAAACATTTAATTGAGCAATATCAACACCAAGCTTTTTAGCAATAGGCATTAGCACTGGTGTAAAAGCTTTACAGTGTACACATGTCGGACTGAAGAAATAAGCATTTACATCTTCACCAGCTTTTAATTTTTTTTCAAGTTCGTCTGGTAACATAATATTTTGGTAATTTTTATCATCCAATTGATCAATTGTTTCTTGTTTTAGATCTTTGTCGCCATAAAGTTTCTCTGCGCCTGCTAATTTGCTATTGTTCGAGACTTTAGTTAACACAATAATTGCTGCAAATAACAAAACAATTACCGATCCAATAATTAGTAGTTTTTTCACGAGAATGTATTCCTCCCTTTCCACACTAAAAAACCCTATTTTTAGTGTATTCGCGATTGATTATAAATGGTTTTTAAATCCTAGTAAACTAATTAGTCTTTCAAAATGACTTTTTTCATAATTCAAACATATTTCGCTCCAAATTTGGAAACATACATATAACATCTATAATGCTCAATACGAATGTGGAGTGGATAAATAAAATGAAACACACTATCCGAAATATTTTTCAAATTTATAAAAGTGATATCCATAATATATTAACAAACTGGGTAGTTGCTGTCATTATTGGTGGGCTCATTTTTTTACCTTCTCTTTATGCGTGGCTTAATATTTACGCCTCTATGGATCCCTATGCCCATACTGCCAACATGAAAATTGCAGTTGTCAACGAAGACACAGGCGCGAATGTTAGAGGAGAAGATATTAATGTTGGTAACGAGGTAGTAGACAATTTAAGTACTAATCAAAACTTTACTTGGGAGTTTACTTCTCATGAACAAGCTATAAATGACTTAAAAAATGGGGACTATTTTGCGGTTATAGTTGTCCCTAATGATTTTTCACAAAAGCTGACCTCCATACTGTCAAATGTGCCTACAAAAGCGCATATCGATTATTATGTAAATGAAAAAATCAATCCAATCGCTCCTAAAATCACAAGTAAAGGTGCAAGTGGCCTAACGCAACAAGTAACTAATGAGTTTATTTCAACTGTCAGCGGAACACTTTTCTCTATTTTTAATACGGTCGGTGTTGAGATGGAACGGGAAATTCCCGACTTTAGAAAATTTGAAAATTATATTTTTACAATCGAACAACATCTCCCAGATATCGAAACATATTTAGCGCAAGCTGCTAAAGGTGGAAAAGAAGCTGAGACATTACTAAACCACACAATTACCCAAGTTCCCGAAGTTGAGAAATTAACGAATGATGGTCTAACCACGATCCATCAAGGTTTAAATTTGATCAATGAAGCTGATACATTGTTCAATGAGCTATCCCCTATCATCAAAAAAGATCTAGAAGCAGTACAAAATATTGCTCAACGATTTACAGATATAATAGGGAAGCTTCAAAATGCGAATGTAGATTCAGCTACCATTGCACAAATAAAAGATACAATTAAAAATCAGCTAGATGCATCACGTGAGAAAGTAACTACTAGCATTCAAACAATTGAAGCGCTTCAAAAATTAACACAAGCTGACGCTTCGACTCGTAAACAGCTTGAAAACAAGGTTCAAAACATCCAGACGACACTACAGCAAAGTAATTCTGAAGATGTGAAGACTTTACTAACTAACAATAAAATAATTGAACAACTTGAAACTATACGTGGAGATTTACAGGCAAATCCTAGTTTTACTGATTATTCTTTTAGCACTCTAACCGCTTTAAATCAGCTGAATACATTACTAACGGACATCTCAAGTAAAGTACAGCAGTTAAATACGATAGATGTCGAAACGATAAAAAAAGACCTTGCTGATGTGCAAAGCGTTGCCCTAAATGTTTCTAACAATCTGCAGCAATTCCTTACTCATTATAACGATCAGTTAGAGCCACAAATTCATACGACTTTAGCTTCTGCCAAAAATACATTAACAAATGCAGCAACAATGCTGACGAATGTAAAAAGTTTTCTGCCTCAAGCAACAGATCGTTTAACAAATGCTAAAAATATGTTAGCCACGGCTAATAAGACGCTTGGTACAGTACAAACGAATTTCCCTGCTTTAAGTTCAAAAATTAAGGACCTTGCAGACAAGCTGAGAACTTTAGAAAGTGAAGCCGATATTTCAGAAATCGTTCAATTATTGAAAAACGACGTTAATGCAGAACGAGATTTCTTTGAGGAGCCTATTAAGCTTCAGGAACATAGAATGTTTCCAATTGCTAATTATGGAACAGCTATGACACCGTTTTACACTGTACTTTCCATCTGGGTTGGTTGTTTATTATTAATTTCTCTTCTATCTGTCAATATTCACAATAATGATCATTACAGTATTCGCCAAGTTTACTTTGGACGTTTATTAACATTTGCAACTTTTTCATTTATACAAACGCTCATTATTACAATTGGAGATATTGTTATTTTAAACGGGTCCATTAGTGCCCCTTACTTCTTTATTCCATTTGGGCTATTTATTAGCTTAGTGTTCGTTACGATTGTCTATACACTAGTATCCGTATTCGGAAATGTCGGAAAGGCTTTAGCCATTGTCATGTTAGTACTGCAAATTGCAGGTTCTGGTGGCACATATCCAGTAGAATTACTACCCGGCTTTTTTCAAATTATAAATCCATTTCTTCCATTTACTTATGCAATTGAAATGATGCGCGAGGCAGTTGGTGGTATTATTTGGTCAAAGGTATGGGTTGATCTAGCCTTTTTATCATTCTTCTGGCTCATTTTCATTCTATTTGGTTTCTTCTTGAAAAAATTACTGAGTGAGAAAATGGAACATTTCATGAACAAAACACGCGGATCAGATATATTTCATTGATTTTCACTTGCCTCCTTGTAAATATTTCAACGAACAATGTTATAATGGGCGTATTGTAAACATATAGGAGGCGCTTTTGTTGAAAAAACTTCTATCTATTTTTGCTTTGTCGTTATTAGTGTTAAGTGCTTGTGGTGAAGATAAACAAGCTGTTGAAAAAAATCAGAATGAAGCACAAAAAGAAGCTTCACACGAAGAACATGCACATGCTACTGGAGATATTCAGGAGGAAACTTCATCAGCGGATGTTTTACCATCGTTTTTAAACAATAAATCAGAAGATATTCGCTTAGTGTATCAAATCGCTGGACAATCTACAGAAATTTTAGAGTGGATGCCCTGCTATTGTGGCTGTGGCGAATCAGCTGGACATAAAAGCAATTTAAACTGCTTTATTGAAGAAAAACGAGAGGATGGAACAATTGTCTGGGATGATCATGGTACCCGTTGTCTCGTTTGCCTAGAAATTGCTGTACAAGCTGCAAAGATGCATAAAGATGGTATGGACCTCAAAGAAATTCGTCAAACAATTGATAATAACTATAAAGAGGGCTACGCAAAACCAACTCCGACTGATATGCCTGCTTAATAACAAAAAACTCATCGTTATGATGAGTTTTTTTGTTATTTAACGAGTTGTAACACTGTTTTAAAATGTGGATGATCTGCACGCTGCAATAACTCGTATAAAATCATTTCCACGCTTGTTGGTAAAATTCCAAGAGCCTTCATCTTCTCAAGTCCTACCTCTTTATTGGCCTTTGTCCGAGACGACACTGCATCAGCAACCACTTCAACCTCAAACCCTTGCTCTTTTAGCTGTCGAGCTGTTTGGTAGACGCAAATATGTGTTTCGATACCTGTCACGATAAATTGAGAACGACCACTTGCCTTCAATGCATCTATAAACTCGTGTTCCTGGCATGCACTAAAAGCCAATTTAGCGATAGGTTGTTGCTCTTTAATATGCTGAGCAATTTCTAACGCTGTCCCACCTAAACGACTAGGATTTTGTTCAAGCCATAAAATCGGTATCTCCAATGCTTCCATAGCTTGTACCAGCTTGGCCACATTTTCAATCACCGCTTCACTTTCATCAACAATTGTCGCTAACTTCCCTTGTACATCAACGACAACTAAACACGCCTCTTCTATTGTAAACATCAAAACACCCCTTAAATCCATATTCACAGTTCATTATACCGAAAGTTACTGGGTTTTGTGAAAGGTTAGAAAAATATCGTCCTTTCAGTAGACCACCCTTCACGATATTTAATCTACACCATCTCTGGGCTCAGACCTCACCCACGCAATGTGTCCTTCTGAGGAGGAATATGCAAGTGAGTACATATTTGGGGAGGAATTATTCCTCACATAAACAAACACGAACATTTTATAATTTCACCGATGAAGCAATGTATTAAATCACGAAGTATTAACTCATATTGACATATCTATATGTCTATTTGTTCGTGTTTAATCTTCAATATCGATTATAAATTTAACTCAATTTTGTACATTTTGTTGCGAGCCTGTCATTATTCTGCTCGAATAGTGAGAATTTTATTTTTTCTCTTGAAAATTGAGTTATAATCCAGTAAAGTGCTTTTATCCGCTTTAACGGTCGGTATATATTTCTAAGTTCTTAAATGCAAAAGTTTGCTAGATGATATTGAACTGACTGTAAAAGCATGATAGATTCATCAACCAATTAGTAGGAACTAAATAACCTATGAATAAGGTTTAACCTTATAAAACCAAACAAGGAGTGTACCACTTTGACACAACGTGCATACAATTTTAACGCAGGACCATCTGCCCTACCACTAGAAGTATTAGAAAAAGCCCAACAACAATTAGTAAACTTCCGTGACTCAGGCATGTCTATTATGGAAATGAGCCACCGTAGTGCCATTTTCGATGAAGTACATAATGAAGCAATTGCTTTATTGAAAAAGCTTTATGCTATCCCAGAAAACTATGAAGTCCTTTTCCTACAAGGTGGAGCTAGTCTTCAATTTACGATGATTCCAATGAACTTCCTTCAAGCAGATCAAAAAGCAAGCTACGTATTATCAGGGTCATGGTCTGAAAAAGCAATCAAAGAGGCTAAATTATTTGGTACGCCTGTAGAAGCTGCGAGTACAAAAGAAAATAAATACCGTAATATCCCTGCTTTAGCGGATATTCAATACAATGAAGAGGATGCATATTTGCATATTACTTCAAACAATACGATTTACGGTACACAATGGAAGGAATTCCCTGAAACAGGAAATGTACCTTTAATCGCGGATATGTCTAGTGATATTCTTTCTAAACCAGTTGATGTAAGTAAATTTGGTCTTATTTATGCAGGGGCACAAAAAAATCTTGGTCCATCTGGGGTAACAGTAGTTATTATTCGCAAAGATTTGTTAGAGAAAGCGAATAAAAACATTCCTACAATGTTAAAATATTCAACGCATGCTGACAGCAACTCTTTATACAATACGCCACCAACTTTCGGTATCTATATGTTAGGTGAAGTATTAAAATGGGTAGAATCAAAAGGCGGCGTTGTAGAAATTGAGAAGCACAATGAGTTAAAGGCAAAAGTCATTTATGATGCCATTGACAATAGCAACGGATTCTATAAAGGCCATGCAACACCAGAAAGCCGTTCTTTAATGAATATCACTTTCCGTGTTACTGACGAGGAGCTAGAGAAGCAATTCCTTGCTGAAGCAAAAGCAGCAGGCTTTGTTGGACTTAATGGACACCGTTCTGTAGGAGGCTGCCGTGCTTCTACTTATAATGCTGTACCGTTAGAGGCTTGCGAAGCATTACGTGACTTTATGGTAGAATTCCAACAAAAACATCAATAATAAAAAAATCGACGAATGATTTATTTAAAATCATTCGTCTTTTTTATTATTTGCGATCGAAGTCAAATTTCCATGATATATCTTTTCATAGGATAAGAGCAATAATAGTCAAGAGGCATTAAAGCTCCTAGTAGTACAACATAGTTATGATAAAAGGGGTAATTCCTAGTGAAACCTCACTTGGAATTACCCCTTTCTTTAAGTATTATCATCTCAAATTTTACAAAGCTTCAGGTTTACACTCGGGACATTTACCGTAAATCTCAAATTTATGGTTTTCAATTTCATAGTCTGGCAGCTTTTCTCCAAGCATTTCCATAGGGCAGAGATTTAGTTCCTTCACATTGCCACAATCCATACAAATAAAATGATGGTGATGATGTTCAGATTCACAATGCATACGGAAATTCCGCTCCCCTGATAACTCAGTTTCATCCAGTATTCCTAGCTTCACAAACGTTGAAAGGTTGCGATAAATCGTATCGAAACTCATACCTGGAAAATCTTTTTTCAAAACACCTAATAAATCTCGAGCAGTTAAATATTTATCTGTTGCTGCAAACATATCTAATATTAACTCCCGCTTGTCTGTTTTTTTATAGCCGTTTTCTTTTAAAATTTCCCACGCTTTAGAAACGTTCACTGCGCTACCTCCTCCCGTTTTGTAGCCATTTTATATACTATTTTCTTCACTAGAATAACAAGTAACAAAATTAAGATAGAAGTAACGACAATTGTACCACCAGGTGCTAAATCTAAATAGAAAGCACTAACTAAACCGACTAACACAGCCGCTTCGCCAAAGACAATTGCATAGATGATTGTTTGCTTAAAGCCCTTTGCAAGTCGCATTGCAGCAGCCACTGGTAACGTCATAAGTGATGATACAAGTAAAATGCCGACGATGCGCATACTTGCAGCAATAACAAGCGCTGTAACAATCATAAATAAAAGATGAATCCAGCGTGCAGGTAGACCGCTAGCTTTTGCATATTCCTCGTCAAAAGATAAAACAAAGAGTTCCTTGAAAAAGATAAACAAAAAGATAATGACAACAACTGCAATCCCTACTACTACCCATAAGTCCTGACGTGATACAGCTGACACCGAACCAAATAAATAGCTCATTAAATCGGTGCTAAAGCCGCTTGCAAGCGAGATAAAGATTGCACTAATACCAATCCCACCTGACATAATGATCGGAATAGCAAGCTCTTCATAGTGCTTATATACACGTCTTAGACGCTCAATTAAAATGGAACCGCTGACAGAAGCCAGTATACCTAAGTAAATTGGATTTAGCATTGCCAAGGCTGTAACAGATTGACTGATATATAAGCTTCCCGCTATACCTGCCAGTGTCACATGTGATAAGGCATCAGCAATAAGTGAGAGCCTTCGAACGACAATAAAAACACCTAGCAGCGGTGCCAATATGCCAATAACTAGCCCAGAGAAAAAGGCATTTTGTAAAAATTCATAGTTAAATATTGCTTCAATCATTAGCCTTCTCCTTCTAGTGAATCTTTCTCACAGAATGACCGTACCAAGCATCAAGCGCATCGTGAGAAATTGTATCAAATTCATTTTTGTAACCGTGGAAGTGGATAGTTTGATTTAAACATGCTACATGACTGATACGGTTGGACACTGTATCCACATCGTGTGTAACAAGAATCATTGTAATTCCCTGTTCCCGATTCAATTTCGCCAGCATATCATAAAAGGACTGCACATTCTCGTGATCAATGCCGACAGTTGGTTCATCTAATACTAATAGCTTCGGTTCACTAACTAACGCCCTTGCAATAAAGACACGTTGCTGTTGCCCACCAGATAACTCTCCAATATTACGATTCATAAATGCTTCCATTCCAACAGCTTTTAATGCTTCTAAGACGTTTTCCTTTGCATTTCGTCCAGGTCTTTTAAATAAGCCTAATTTTTTGGATAATCCACTTTTCACAACTTCTTGTACGGTTGCTGGAAACCCTGAATTGAAGGCATTCGATTTTTGTGACACATACCCAATCCATTCACGATGCTTAAAAGTCGTACTTGGTTCACCAAATAGTTTAATTTCTCCAGACATTGGTTTTAGTAACCCTAAAATAATTTTTAATAATGTAGATTTCCCAGAACCGTTCGGACCTAGAAGTGCTAAAAAATCTCCCTCTTCCACACGGAAAGAGATATTTTTTAATACTTGTGTATAGTCATATTGAAATGACACGTTTTCAATATCAATTAATGATGCTTTCATGTATGTTCTCTTCTTTCTAATTCAAAATCATTACGATTTAACAAGTTGTAAGTATAAATGAAAGTACAGTTTTTGTAAAGAAAATAAGATTTTCATAACGTGTGGTTGATTTCCGTTCCTATTGGGCGCATCAATCTCCACTCCAATCAACTTAAATACATGGCATACGTTTTAACAAATGGTATCCACAACTTTTGGTGATGGCCAGAAAATAAGATTTTATTGTGAAGGATTTCATAGCTGTCACGACGTTCACAAGAATGATTTTGTTTTAAAAAAGTAAACAACTTTAAAAGGAGGATTAGCTTTGAGTATTCAATTTTTACAGCAATTAACACAAAGTAGTGATAAGGAAATTGTTGCGATTGCACGTTCTGAAGGTTTTGAAATTACTACTTCTGAAGTAAAAAAACTCCGGCCTTATTTGGAGCAATTCTCATTTTCATGGCTCTTTTTAGGTATTCCAAAAGATATTCTTGTAGAGGTTGAAGCTGTATTAGGTAGAAAGCGTTCTAGACAACTAATTGCATTGTTTACGAAATAATCAATTTCACCTACTCATACTTATAGCTGACGTTGTACTTTAGCTACAATTACTTTTACTAAATAAAAATAAAATAGCCCGAAATCAGTACTCATGCAGCTGATTTCGGGCTTATTTATTCTATCCTCTTAGAGCGTCGATTAACTCTGGTTTAAACTCTCCATTACGAAGCATTTCAATTTCATGTTTATAAGGAGCCGATTTTGATTTGGCATCACTATTTAATGCGACAAATGGTGTTTCTAGGATTTTAGGAATCTCCATTAATTGCGGATGATGGACAACATACTTTAATGCATCAAAGCCAATATGACCGAAGCCAATATTTTCGTGACGGTCTTTTCCTGCACCACGAACATTTTTAGAATCATTGATATGCAAGACTTTGATACGGTCAACACCTATTAATTTATCAAACTCATTTAAGACGCCATCAAAATCTTCTACAATATTATAACCAGCGTCATGCGTATGGCACGTATCAAAGCATACTGAAAGACGTTCATTATGTGTTACACCATCTATAATTTTCGCAAGCTCTTCGAAAGAACGACCACATTCAGTTCCTTTTCCCGCCATTGTTTCTAATGCGATTTGTACCGGGTAATCCTGTGACAATACTTCATTCAAACCTTCAATAATTTTGGCAATCCCTGCGTCTGCTCCCGCTCCAACATGGGCACCCGGATGCAACACAATTTGTGTTGCTTCCAAAGCCGCTGTTCGTTCGATTTCAGTTTGTAAAAAGTCTACACCTAGGCGGAAAGTTTCAGGTTTTTCAGTGTTCGCAATATTAATAATGTATGGAGCATGAACAACTATATTTGTCATGCCATGCTCTTTCATGTGTAGTAAACCGTTCATAATATTAAGGTCAGCAATTGACTTACGACGAGTGTTTTGAGGTGCTCCTGTATAAATCATAAAGGTATTTGCCCCATACGATAGAGCCTCTTTACTTGACCCGAGTAGCATTTCTTTTCCACTCATTGAAACATGTGATCCAAGTAGCATTTGAAAGCCTCCTTATTTTTTACCGCGAGCTTTTAAGCGACGTTCACGCTTTTTAATTTTTTCCATTTCCCATTTCATATTACGTTTATAGCCTGGTTTTACTTTTTTCGGCTTACGTACTAATGATTTAGCTTTCGCATCGATTTCATTTTCATGCTTCACACGATTTTTACGTGCATGACGCTCTTTTAATTCAGACCATTCGCCATTTTTTACGTCTTTTTGAACAAATGGAATGCCCATTTTCTCAACACGTACTACTGCATCCTCATCTGATGGCTCAAACAATGTGATAGCCGTTCCTTTATTACCTGCACGGGCTGTACGTCCCACACGGTGAACAAAGAATTCTAAGTCCTCTGGAATTTCGTAGTTAATGACATGTGAAATTCCTTGAATATCGATACCACGCGCTGCAAGATCTGTTGCAACGATATATTGATAATCTAAATCTCGAATTTGCTTCATCATCTTCTTACGATCACGCGGACTTAAATCACCATGTATTTGACCACAGCGAATCCCGTTTTCATTTAAGTAGCCTGCAACTTGCTCTGCAGTTTTACGTGTGTTAGTGAAAATGACAGCTAAAAATGGATTGATTCCTTCAATCACTTCCAACAAACGTTTGTTACGTGATTTAGAACGCACTGGTACAAGCACAAAGTCAATTCCTTCTGCGACCGGGCGTTTATCATTCATATGGATATGAACAGGTGCTTCCATATATTTTTTTAAGAAAGGCTGAAGCTTTTCTGGAATTGTTGCTGAGAATACAAACATTTCAAGGTTTTCTGGCATTTGGGAAGCAAAACCATCGATTTCCTCTATAAAGCCCATATCGAAGGCTAAATCTGCCTCATCAACAACTAAAATTGGCGCCGTATGCACAAATAACGCTTGCGCTGAAACGAGATCACGAATACGTCCTGGCGTTCCGACAACAATTTGTGGTTGCGTTTTTAACTTATCAATGGAGCGTTGTTTGTCCGTACCTCCAATAAATAATTTCGCTTGAATCGTTGTTCCTTCTATTAATTGATTTAACGCATCAAAAATTTGTTGTGCAAGCTCACGTGTAGGTGACGTAATAATAGCTTGTACTTCCTGCTTGTCAGCATTAATTCGTTGCACTATTGGAATTAAAAAACTATGTGTTTTTCCTGTTCCTGTATGCGCTTGTCCGATTGCACTTTTTCCTTTTAATAATAGCGGAATGATTTCCTTTTGAATCGGCGTTGGTTCTGTAAAGCCAAGTTTTGCAATTGCGTCCTGCAAAAATGGCTGAAAATTATAATCAGTATATTTTGACATAATTCGTTCCTCCTAACATCTTTCACATTGTATCATGATTCGAACTCCAGGTATATTAACGTCCTTTTATCTCAAGCATGAACAGAATTTTATATTTTTATCATGGCTGTAGCAAAGCCCTTATCAAAGTTACTCGAAATGCAGTAAATATGCAATAAAAAATCCGCTCAGCCCAGTAGACAGAAGCCCCATTTTGTGAGGAGTTTCAAAACTGTCTCGTTTCCTCTATGGTGAGCTTCTATCATAATTTAGTCTATTTTATTTAGTAGTTAAACATAATTTTAATACTATTTTGATTCTATCTGATTATATTTATGTGAGGAATCATTGATTTTTCATGGAGAGTGGTGAATGCTGCAGAATTCACCACTTGAAGTTAAATCAAAATTTTTTAGGCACTTGTGCTGACTTTTGGAAAAAATCTTTTATCACTAAGCGATAAAAGGATTTTTTTTATTGCTATTTGCTAATATTCCCTCATTTTCAACTGATTGTAGCGGATTGCTACTCGACTCCCGTGGGAAAGCGAGACAGACGAGACCTTGCACGGAGCGAGCGTTTTCTGTAGCGAAAGCACAGCGGCAGCTACAAAGCGAATTTCCCGTAACAGAAATCAGCCTTCTCGAATTAATTTAAATGTATAAAAATGGTTAATCAACACATCTGACACTTTGTTTTATATTTAATATTTTGTCGACAAGCAGAAAGCACCATAATGCTGTTGGAGAAGCTATGAAAATAAGTATTATTTATGTCAATTCATTGTTAACTAATGCCTTACAGAATTACCATATGTTACGATAAGGATGTAAGATACTAGAGGAGGTTGACTTATCATGAAAGCAGCAAGATGGTATAAAGCAAAAGACATCCGTGTAGAAAACATTGAAGAACCAGTAATCGCACCTGGAAAAGTAAAAATTAAAGTTCATTGGACAGGGATTTGTGGTAGTGATTTACATGAATACGCAGCTGGCCCAATATTCATTCCAGTGGAACAACCTCACTATGTAAGTAAAGATATTGCGCCAATTGTTATGGGCCATGAGTTTTCTGGTGAAGTAGTAGAAATTGGCGATGGTGTTACAAAGGTACAAGTTGGAGATCCTGTCGTTGTAGAACCTATTCTTGCGTGTGGCGAATGTGCCGCTTGTAAAAAAGGGAAATATAATATTTGTAAGCATTTAGGATTCCACGGTCTTTCTGGCGGTGGCGGAGGTTTCTCTGAATATACAATGGTAGATGAAAAAATGGTACATAAAATGCCTGAGGGTCTTTCCTATGAACAAGGTGCACTAGTTGAACCAGCGGCAGTAGCATTACATGCAGTTCGCCAAAGTAAACTAAAAGCTGGCGATACTGCAGCTGTCTTTGGTACTGGGCCAATCGGTCTTCTTGTTATCGAAGCATTGCGAGCAGCTGGAGCAGCGGAAATTTATGCGGTAGAACTTTCAGCAGAGCGTGCTACTAAAGCATTAGAGCTTGGCGCTACAGCCGTTATTAATCCTAAAGATGAAGATGCAGTAGCTCGTCTACATGATTTAACAAATGGTGGCGTAGATGTTGCATTTGAAGTTACAGGTGTTCCTGTTGTATTGCAGCAAGCAATTGATTCAACAACATTTGAAGGTGAAACAATTATCGTTTCTATTTGGGAAACAGACGCTTCTATTCTACCGAATAATATCGTACTAACAGAGCGTTCTGTTAAGGGTATCATTGCTTATCGCGATATTTTCCCAGCAGTTATGGAATTAATGAAACAAGGCTACTTCCCTGCTGAAAAACTTGTGACAAAACGAATTGCTCTTGAGGAAGTCGTAACAGAAGGCTTTGAAGTACTAATGAAAGAGCGAAACCATATTAAAATCCTTGTAAATTCACAAGCATAATATATAGAGAGACAGGTAGAGAAAATAGTTTCTCTACCTGTTTTTGATTTGTTAAAATGGTTTCCTCTTATATAGAAGTCGCCCAGTCGTAACGAAGATCAACTTTTCACGGCATACGTTTTAACATAAGCATCCCAACGTTTATTTACGAGCAACTTTTCCCTCTATTTTTTTCATAATATCCAGATTGGCCATAAGGTAGTTCACCTTATTCTCTCCAAATATCCCTAATGCACGTTCTTCCGTATTAGTTTCTATAATTTTTTCAATCTCACCCTCCGAAAGCCCACTTGCTTGGGCAATACGCTCGACTTGTATTTCTGCAGCCTTCACACTGATATGTGGATCCAATCCTGAACCTGAAGCGGTCATTAAATCAGCAGGTATATCTTGCCGTTTTACGGATGGGTTTGCTAGTAAAAACTTCTCGATATCTGCTTCTATCCGTTTTTCCAATTCTGGATTAGATGGTGCATAGTTAAACGTTCCAGAGCTAACACCACTATAATTCACCCGACCCGCTTCGTCTGGTATCGTATCCTCTTTCATATAAACGTTATAGTTAACAGATGAGACACGCCCCCAGAAATATTCTGGTGCCGTAAAAGCTTGACCGATTAATTCTGAGCCAACAGCTTCACCATCCGTCTCTATTAAACTGCCATTTGCTTTGTGATGAAACAACCCTTGGGCTAATGCAGTCACTGCAAATGGGTATATAAAACCACATAAAACGAACATTGTTAGTGTGATGAGTATTGCTTGCTTTGAGTTTTCAAAAAACTTTCGCATGTAACTTCCTCCTATAACCCAAATGTATGGAATAGTGGTCCAACTAATAAATCAATCAACTTAATACCAATAAAGGGAGCAATAATACCACCTACACCATAAACGAGTAAATTTTTATTTAATAATTTTGCAGCACTCATCGGCTTATACTTGACGCCTTTCATTGCAATTGGTATTAACAATGGAATAATGACCGCATTAAAAATTAAAGCAGAAATAATCGCACTTGTAGGTGAATTGAGATTCATAATGTTTAATGCACTCATCTCAGGCACAGCAACCATTAACATAGCTGGGATAATGGCAAAATATTTTGCGATATCGTTTGCAATACTAAATGTTGTTAAGGCACCCCGAGTCATCAGCAATTGCTTCCCAATTTCTACAACTTCAATAATTTTAGTTGGATTTGAATCTAAGTCGACCATATTAGCAGCTTCCTTCGCTGCATTCGTTCCGGAATTCATGGCAAGCCCTACATTCGCCTGTGCCAGTGCTGGCGCATCGTTCGTACCGTCACCAGTCATAGCTACAACTTTACCTTGTGCCTGCTCATCTTTAATAACTTGAATTTTATCTTCTGGCTTACTTTCTGCAATAAAGCTATCTACTCCAGCTTCCTTTGCGATAGCTGCTGCAGTTAGTGGATTATCTCCTGTACACATAATCGTTTTAATACCCATTGCTCGAAGCTGATCAAAGCGGTCCTTGAGTCCAGCTTTTACGACATCCTTTAGGTAAATAACACCTAAAATTTTATCGTTTAACGCTACTACAAGCGGTGTTCCACCAACAGAAGATACTTGCTGAATCAGCTGTTCCATATTTGTAGGAATGTTATAACCTGCATTCATGCTTTCTTTTTTTATCGTATCATAGGCTCCTTTTCGAATTTTTGTACCATCCTTCATATCCAATCCGCTCATACGTGTCTGTGCGGTAAATGGAATATGTTCGCTTGACTTGATAATGCTTTCTTCGTCGTCAGTATTCACTCCTAATTCACAAGCAAGTGACAAAATTGATTTTCCTTCAGGTGTATCATCTGTTAAAGAACTAAGCCATGCAGTTTGAATCAACTCTTTACTTTCCACCCCTTTTACTGGGAGAAATTCAGCTGCCATGCGATTGCCATAAGTAATCGTTCCAGTTTTATCTAATATTAAAGTATCCACGTCTCCACACGCCTCTACGGCTCTTCCAGACATCGCGATAACGTTAAACTGTGTAACTCTATCCATTCCTGCAATACCGATCGCCGACAATAATCCTCCAATTGTTGTAGGAATTAAACAAACTGTCAGGGCTATTAATGTTGATATAGAAATCGGAACATTTAAATAAGTTGTCATTGGATAGAGTGTCACAACAACTAATAAGAAAATAATTGTTAAGCTTACTAAAAGTGTATTGAGCGCTACCTCATTTGGCGTTTTTTTACGACTGGCTCCCTCGATAAGCGTAATCATTTTATCTAAAAACGATTCCCCTGGCATAGAGGTAATTTCGATCATCAGCCAATCACTCGTAACCGTAGTGCCACCTGTCACTGATGAAAAATCACCACCTCGCTCCTTTACAACAGGAGCAGATTCACCCGTTATTGCCGATTCATCTACTGTTGCAATCCCATCTATGACTTCCCCGTCATTTGGAATAACCTCTCCTGCCTGAACTAAAACGATATCGCCCTTTTTTAACTCATGTGCCTGTTTAAGGATTTCTGAACCATCACTAAGCAAAACACGAGCCTGTGTCACTGTTTTCGTCTTTTTTAAAGTTTGAACCTGCGCCTTCCCCCGTCCTTCTGCAATCGACTCAGCAAAATTAGCAAATAGAATGGTAACAAAAAGAATGACAGCGACAATCGCATTATACAATCGGTCATGTTCTCCTACCTCGTTACTAAATATATTCGGAAAAAGTGTTAATAACAGTACGAACATAAACCCTATTTCAACTACAAACATAACAGGATTTTTCACCATATATGCTGGGCTAAACTTCTTTAAAGCGTCAATCATAGAGCTTTTAAACACAGTGCCCGTAATAAAACTTTTTCTTGCTGTTTCCATAAGTGTCTCTCCTTATTAAAAATCAATTTCGCCTTGGCGTAATTGTTGCTGTCGCTTCGCTTTCGCACAGAAAACATTTGTTGCTGTCGCTTCGCTTTCGCACAGAATACATTTGTTGCTGTCGCTTCGCTTTCGCACAGAATACATTTGTTGCTGTCGCTTCGCTTTCGCACAGAATACATTTGTCGCTGTCGCTTCGCTTTCGCACAGAATACATTTGTTGCTGTCGCTTCGCTTTCGCACAGAATACATTTGTTGCTGTCGCTTCGCTTTCGCACAGAAAACATTTGTTGCTGTCGCTTCGCTTTCGTACAGATAAACAATGCGTCCGGATTTTGAATTGTGCACGCACAATTTATACCTTTCAAAATCCTTGACATCCGCCGGAGGCCAACACGATGTTGGTCACTCAGTCGTCGCCACAGGACGTGGCGTTCTTAAACTGAATGAAGATAAAGTTGTAAGTGCTCTGTAATTGGCCCAAGAGCTAATGCTGGTAAAAACGTTAGAGCACCAATCATTAAAACGATAGCAACAAGTAAAAATGTAAAGGTTGTATTATCCGTTTTCAATGTTCCCACCGAATCACTATGAAACATTTTTTTAGCAAGTAAAGACGCTATAGCTAGTTGAATAATAATCGTCAAATAACGTCCAAAGAACATTGCAAGCCCTGTCGTCACATTCCAAAATGTTGAGTTGTCGGCTAATCCTTCAAAACCTGAGCCGTTGTTCGCAGAGGCCGATGCAAATTCATATAAAACTTGTGATAACCCATGTGCACCTGGATTCGTTATGCCTGCTACCCCTGCTGTTGTTGTAACTGCAAGTGCTGAAAATAGTAGGATAATAGCAGGATGGATCAAAATGCAAAGAGCAATTAACTTCATTTCCTTTTCTTCAATTTTCTTGCCTAAAAACTGAGGTGTTCGACCAATCATTAAACAGGCGATAAAAATTGTCAGTAGCACATACATCATCATGTTCATCAGGCCGACTCCTTTGCCTCCAAACACAACATTAAGCATCATATTAAACATCGGGATAAGACCACCAAGCGGTGTTAGTGTATCATGCATATTGTTAACAGATCCCGTTGTAAAAGCTGTAGTCACTGTTGTAAACAACGCTGATTGCGCTACCCCAAAGCGCATCTCTTTTCCTTCCATACTTCCAAGTTCCTGCGAAATTCCGAGCTCACTAATGATTGGATTACCCGCTCTCTCAGCCACATACACAGTCACCAATCCGACTAGGGACAGCACACTCATCGCCGCAAAAATGGATAGCCCTTGTTTGCCAAATATCGTTTTCTCTTTTCTATGTGCGACCATTAAACTAAATGCAACTATACAAGCACCAGGTAATAACATCATAGATAGCATTTCCACAATATTAGAAATGACTGTTGGGTTTTCAAAAGGCGTCGTTGAATTCGCTCCATTAAAACCACCACCATTAGTGCCTATATGCTTAATGGATTCAAGTGAAGCTACAGGCCCAAGTGCAATATCTTGAACTTTACCTTCTATTGTTTGAACAGTTTGATTCGCACTTAAGGTTTGCGGAGAACCTTGAGATACTAAAATAATGGCAACAACAATAGATAAAGGCATTAACACACGTGTAATAACACGAACAAAATCTACAAAGAAATTCCCTATAGTATCAGTTTTAGCAACAAGGCGACGGCAGAACGCCATACAAGCGGCATACCCAGTAGCTGCAGATGTAAACATCATATAGATAATGATTAACATTTGAGATAAATAACTAAGTCCTGATTCGCCACTATAATGTTGAAGATTCGTATTCGTCATAAAGGATATAATAGTATTAAACGAAAGTGTTGCTTCCATATTGTCAATATCATTTGGGTTTAAAAACAGCATAGCTTGAATGCGTAATAGAACATATCCAATAAACACCATAAAAGCGTTCGACAAAATTAACGAAAGTACATACTGTTTTCCAGTCATATCTACTTGCTTAATGCCACTTAATTTATAAATAACGCCATCAAATCTATCCATTATTGGATCAAGCCATGTTTTTTGTTGCATCGTCACCCGAAATAAATAGTGCCCAGTTAAAATGACGATCGGTAAATAAATAATTAATACGATGGCGATTTGCCACATATCGCAATACCTCCTACAAGCCTATTAATAGTTTTCAGGATAAAGTAATGCATGCCCTAAATAACCGAAAAGGAACACAAGTACAATCCCAATCAATTTCGCCTTGGCGTAATTGTGTCCGGATTTTGAATTGTGCTAGCACAATTCAAAATCCGTGACATCCGCCGGGGGCCAACACGATGTTGGTCACTCAATCGTCGCCACAGGACGTGGCGTTCTTAGACTGAGTTCCTCTATTTCAGAAGGTGTTTGGACACCCACTGAAAATGAAACACATCTACATTCATCTCACCACCTTCAGAGGTGAGTGTCTTCTACTGAATGAAGATAATAATCCACATTTTTATTCCCCCTTACTTCTCTTCTACTAGCTTAAAGCACCATGCGGTTAACGCATAAAGACATACAAAGCTTAAGATGAGTACGCCAATCATATAAAAGTCCAGCAATTCGAAACACCCCTTCTCTCTTTTGGATGCTATCATCATACTGACTTTCAAATTAATGTAGTGTTAGGAAATCGTTTTTTCTATTAAGAAACTATAAAGAGAGAAAATCTTAATACTTTCTTAATGGAAGATAGCGCTATAATACAATTGAGGTGAAAGAGGATGGAAAATACACGTCCAACTCCAGAGACGTTTTTAGCGAGGCTTCAACAGGAAGAACAATTTGTAGGGAAATTAAAAATCTTTCTTGGTTATGCTGCTGGAGTAGGTAAAACTTATGCAATGCTAGATGCAGCACATCAAGCACAAAAACTTGGTAAAGATGTGGTAGTTGGCTATGTAGAACCACATCCTCGTCCAGATACTTTAGCTTTACTTGAGGGACTAGAGCAAATCCCTACGAAAAAAATAATTTATAAAGGTAAACCTTTCCAGGAATTAGATATTGATGAAGTACTGAAGCGTAAACCGGAAATTGTCCTTATTGATGAATTGGCACATACCAATGTTCCAACGATGCGTCACAAAAAACGTTTTGGAGATGTAGAGGAATTACTTGCAAAGGGCATTCATGTATATACAACAGTAAATATCCAACATATTGAAAGTCTACACGATATTGTAGAGGAAATAACCGGAATAAAAGTGCGGGAGCGTATTCCAGATTATTTAATTGATCAAGCTGCACAAATAAAAATTGTCGATATTGAACCAGATGAGTTAATTCAACGCCTACAAGAAGGCAAAATTTATGTAAAACAACAAGCTGAAAAAGCATTGCAATCTTTTTTTCGTAAACAGAATCTAGTATCACTTCGAGAAATTGCACTACGAAGAGCTGCAGATACGATTAACTATAAACAGGTAAACAGCAGTGAACCTATGAAAAATCCTATACAAATCGAAGAGCATTTACTTGTTGGTATTAGTAGCTCTCCTACTAATGCCAAGGTTATTCGAACTGCCGCTCGACTTGCACAGGCATTACATGGAAAATTCACCGCTCTTTACGTACAAAACGTACAGGAGCATGATAAAAATAACGCAAATTCAGAACGACTTCAGCAGCATCTGAAGCTTGTTGAACAGCTTGGCGGCCATGTCGTAATCGTTCAGGAAGATGATGTAGCTGCTGCCCTTGCCAACTATGCACAAATTAGTGGTGTCACCAAATTAGTCATCGGTAGAACTAGTATGAGAAAAAAATGGTGGCGACCAAGTACAAAAATTAGTGATCGACTCAACGAATTTGTACCGAATTTAGCAATTCACATAGTGCCTGATCAGGAAAACGAACAATTCTATTTCCCTACTGTAAAAAATAAGTTGTCATTTGAATGGTTTGACTTATTAAAAATGGCTATAGTATTTGGCATAGTATCAGTTGTTGGGCTATATTTTTACAAAATTGGTGTAAGCGACTCGAACATCATCACTATCTACATTTTAGGTGTCTTAATTCTTGCCATTTGGTCATCAGGATGGATGATGAGCATTATTAGCTCCATCATAGCCGTACTGCTTTTTAATTACTTTTTTACAGAACCACGTTTTTCATTTAACGCCTATCATCGTGACTATCCGATGACCTTTGTTATCATGTTCCTTTCAGGAGTGATTACAAGTAGCTTAACAAAAAAAATAAAGGAGCAAACTATTGTAGCTGTTCGTAAATCTTATAGAATGGAAGTGCTCCTTGATACGAATCGCAGGCTTCAACATGCTAAATCTATAGAAGAAATCATTACTGAAGGCATGTCACAAATCGTTAAGTTAGTAGAAAGACCCGTTCAATTTTTTGAAATAGAAAATAATTTAATTGTGAACTCAATTTTTTTCCGTACTGAAAGCATATCTAGTATTGAAAATAATAAAATAGCTTCTTTCTTTGAGAATCCGAATGAACATGGTGTAGTAAGCTGGGTTATCAATAATAAGCATGTAGCAGGTGTGTCCACTGATATATTTCCTGAAGTGAATGCCTACTACTTACCGGTTATTTCAAACAGGAGTGTTAAGGGCGTTATTGGTATTGCACTGTCAAAACAATCACCATTACCTGCATTTGAGCGAAATATTTTGCATGCCATTATCAATGATTTTTCATTCGCCCTTGATAAATGGTATTTACAAAAACTCAATGAAGAAGTAGCTAGAGAAGCTGAAATGGAACAAATACGAGCAAACCTTTTGCGTGCAGTTTCTCATGATTTAAGAACACCACTAACTGCGATTTCTGGTAATGCAGATATATTACTATCAAATGCATCCCAAATTCGAGAGGATGAAAAAAGCAAAATATACGAGGATATTTATAAAAATTCGAAATGGCTTGTACAAATGGTTGAAAACTTACTTGCTGTGTCTAAGTTAGAAGATGGACAATTTGCTTTAGAGTTACAAATGGAACTTGTAGAAGAAATTATTCAAGAGGCACTAACACATGTTGTTCGTCTAAATAGTACCCATGAAATAACCTATCATATTGAACCTGAATTTGTATTTGCTTTAATGGATGCGCGACTTATTATTCAAGTTCTCATTAATATTATTGATAATGCATTGACCTATACACCATCAGGTAGTGTTATTACTATACGGGTAAAAGAATCTGAACATTTCGTACACTTTAGCATTTCTGATGATGGACCTGGCATTGATGATGCTATAAAAAGCAGCCTTTTTGAGCCATTTACTACTGGAAAAATACAACGTAGTGATAGTCGAAGAGGTCTGGGTTTAGGCTTGGCTCTATGTCAAACAATTTTAAAATTACATGGAAGTGAAATAACAGCTTCAGATAATAAACCAAACGGAACAATTTTTAATTTTTCACTGAGAAAAAGCTCTTTACCAAAAGTTAAGGATAACATTTATTAAATTGGGAGACTTTTTTTGGATCAGCGTCATAGGCGGGATTCTGATTAACCCCCTTTGTAAGCGCACAATCGCAACAGAAATAACTCCCATCCGCGTTATGGGGATGAGCTGAAAAAGGAGTAATGAAATTCGATGAATAAACGAATTCTAGTAGTAGAAGACGATGTAGCTATTGGAAATTTAATTAAAATGACATTAGCTACTCAGCAGTATGAATTCGACATTGCACGAGATGGTAATAGCGCTCTACAAAAGGCTCTTGCCATGAATCCAGACGTATTTATATTGGATTTAGGACTACCAGACATAGACGGTGTAGAGCTTATAACAAAGATTAGAAGCTGGACTCAAACACCTATTATTGTAGTTAGTGCACGTGGCGAAGAGCACGATAAAATCAATGCTTTAGATGCTGGAGCAGACGATTATGTTACAAAGCCCTTCAGTGTTGAAGAGCTTTTAGCCCGAATTCGAGTAGCTTTGAGAAGAATGTCGTTCGAGCATCAGCTAGAAAACGAACCCTCTGTTTTTGTAAATGGGAATTTACAAATAAACTACGCGGCAAATACTGTGTTTGTAAATGGGAAAGAAGTACATTTGACGCCTATTGAGTATAAGCTCTTGGTTGTTTTATCAAAGCATGTCGGCAAAGTATTAACGCATAATTTTATTTTAAAGGAAATTTGGCACAACATACTTCAATCGGATGTTCCAAGTTTAAGAGTTTTCATGGCTACTCTTAGAAAGAAAATAGAGGATAATCCAACTAACCCAAAGTTAATCCAGACACATGTCCGCGTTGGGTACAGAATGCTTCGTTGTCATGAAGAAGAATAGGATTTGACCTTTCTTAACTTTGCTAATCGCCATTGCTTTAAACAGGGTATTTATTATTGATAGACTTGATAAAAACGATTTTTTTGAAAATGATTATTACTTACTTCAGTAAAGGTATCAAGGTATTTATGCTGCTATTCAAGCATAGACCGTACTCAACAACATTTTATATTAACCTATGATGACCTAATTGATGAAGCTATCGCAAAAATTGAAGCATTATTGCATATTCTTGACATACAAAGAAGAGGATGTATCATTCATTTTTTAATGGGACATGAAGTTGTTAATGCTATTTGAAAGACAAGAAATACTTTGAACAGTTAGCTAGGATGCGCGATACTATAAAGAAGCAAATAGATGTAAATAAAGGCTATTACTAAAAAACGTGGTTTCTATTTTTATAACAGCCCTCTAATGCTTATGTCCCTCCTTCTAAACAGAGAGAATTTCACATAAATGAATTTGTAGAGAATATAGCGAGGTAATTCCAAATGTAAAAATTCCATTGGAACTATCTCGCTTTTTTGTGAGCCTTAAAACAGTGATGAACCTCTTAAATTTATTCATTTCTTCCTTCTGATCCCCCTTCTTCACTTAATGCCTTGCAACAGCATTAATTTCTTGATGGTCGCAGATTTACAATCGCCCTAGTTATTTTTTTGTGTGTCGAACGCTAACTTACCCTTCTGCATATCATATTTATAATCAGGTATGTCATCAATGATAAATCACTATTGAAAGGAGATCGTTATGGTATTTAGACCACCTTATCAGTTCCCAATGTATCCTGGTGGCATGGGGATGCCAAGAATGCCCATGCAAATGCCGATGCAAATGCCAATGCAAATGCCTCCACAGATGTCACCACAGTCCTTTTTCCCGCCCGGAGGCTTCCCAAATCAAGCACGAATGCCGGGTGGCTTTCCAATGTCTAGTGGAATAGGATCATTTGGAGGACAAATGCCAATGCCATCTATGCAGGAACCGTCAAAAATTGGTTCATTTCTACAACAGGCGAATAGCTTATTTAACTCAGCGAAAACATATACGCCTTACATTCAGCAAGCAATGCCAATGGTGAAAAATATTCCGTCACTTTTAAAATTGTATAAAGGATTTCAAGGTCTTCCTTCTGCAGGAGCTGCCGCAGGGGCTGGAGCAGTAGCAGCTGAAGCAGCAGCTAGTGGAGGAGGAGGTTCTAGCAAAAGTCGAACAGCTTCTCGAGAAAATACATCATATACGCCAGCTAATCCACTTCCGTCTAAGCCTCGTATTTTCCAGCCACCTATGTAAATGAAGGTTTCTTTGTATTCGCCGTTCCTGTCCGTTATAATGTAGATAGGTAAGCTTGAAAGGAGTCACAACCATGCAAGTATTAAAAATTAATCCACGTGGCTATTGCTACGGTGTTGTTGATGCGATGGTCATCGCTCGAAACGCCGCATTAGATAAAACATTACCAAGACCTATCTACATTTTAGGTATGATTGTGCATAATAAACATGTCACGGATGCCTTTGAAGCAGATGGCATCATCACACTAGATGGCGAGAATCGTTTAGATATTATTGAACAAGTTGAAACTGGCACTGTTATTTTCACAGCGCACGGTGTTTCACCTGAAATTCGTGAAATTGCGAAGCGAAAAGGCTTAGTATCCATTGATGCTACATGTCCTGACGTAACAGTTACACACGATTTAATTCGTGAAAAATCATCAAATGGCTATGATATTATTTATATCGGTAAAAAAGGCCATCCTGAGCCAGAAGGAGCTATTGGCGTTGCACCTGATCACGTGCATTTAGTGCAATCCTCCACTGATATTGATGCATTAAATTTAACGAATGATAAATTACTAGTAACGAATCAAACGACGATGAGTCAATGGGATGTCGCTCATTTAATGGATAGTTTAAAAGAGAAATTCCCACATATTGAGGTGCATAAGGAGATTTGTTTGGCAACCCAGGTACGTCAGGAGGCAGTTGCTCAGCAAGCCGGGGAAGCAGAATTACTTGTTGTTGTTGGTGACCCAAAATCCAATAACTCAAATCGTTTAACACAAGTATCTGTTGAAATAGCAGGTACACCATCTTATCGAATTTCAGACGTTTCTGAGCTAAAAATTGAATGGTTAAAAGGCATTAATTCCGTCGCTGTCACTGCAGGGGCGTCAACACCAACACCAATTGTAAAAGAGGTTATTTCATTCCTTGAGCAATTCGATGAAAATGATGAATCAACACATGACATTAAGCGTACAGTTACATTAGATAAAATTTTACCTAAAATTAAAACGCCAAAGCCTGTTGATAAAATTATGCCGTACTAACTGAAAAATCCTGATTGTCTGTTTCGACAATCAGGGTTTTTCATTATTTACTAAAATAATAGTTGACCGGACGACCAATGCCACCATAATGTACATCCATCGTAATTTCCTTTTGCTTTTCTAAATAATCTAAGTATCGTCTTGCTGTTACGCGTGCAATACCTACACCACTGGCAACTTCTTCGGCCGATGCTCCTTCTACAGATTGCAAATAGTGTACAACTTTCTCTAGTGTTGCACGATTAAAACCTTTAGGTAAACTTTTTTCCGAGCGTACGACATTTGTTTGCTGCACCTCATTATGCCCATCACGATAATGGAATAATTGATCGAGCTCCCCCTGTGTTAACTCACGCTCTGTTTGTATTTGCTTTTTGAAACGCAAATAATTTTCAAGCGTGCCTTGCACTCGTTCAAATGAAAAAGGTTTCATAATATAATCAAAGACGCCAAGATGCAGGACCTGTTTGACAGTTTCCATATCATTAGCAGCGGTTACCGTAATTACATCTACTGGTAATTCAAGTTCACGAATTTTTCGTAAGCTTGTCACTCCATCCTGCTCTGGCATGAAAATATCCATAAATACTAATTCTGGTTTAAGTTTTCGAATTTGAGCAATCCCCTCTACTCCATTTGAGGCTTGTCCAATTACTTCAAAACCAGCTATCTTCTCAATAAATTGGCGATTAACTTCTCGCACCATTGGATCGTCCTCTATTAATAAAACCTTTGTTTGTGTCACTGTTAGCCCTCCATACACTCTGTTCTATCTCTATATGTGTAAATTTTCACTAAAGTATGCTTCTAAAGAGAGTCACACTGTTCCCATAAATTATTCACTTCTACTTCAATTATAAATACTTAAATCCCTTAAATCCCCACTTCCTAGAACGTCAAATGAACCATTAGTAGTTGGGTAATACGCCTATTAAGTATGGTAAAAAGTTATTAAAAAGCTTGTTCCCTTATTCGGCTCACTTATGACTTCTATTTCTCCCTTTCCTTTTTGTACAATTTCTTTTATTAAATAAAGTCCAATGCCTCGACCTTTTTTCTCTTTTGTTGAATAACCGTTATCAAAAATATGTGATTTTACTTCATTTGTCATACCTTTACCATTATCTGTTACTAGGATTGCAAGCACATCCTCATCCTCATCAACAGAAACATGGATCATTTTTTCTTCAATTTGTACATCCTTTAATGCATCAAAAGCATTTTCAATTAAGTTACCAAATAAAATAACAAAATCATGATGGTCTAAATTGTTAGGAAATGTTGTCAAACGGCTTTCTCTATCAATTTCCAGTAGAATTCCCTGCTCTTTCGCATAGGAAATTTTACTAAGGAGAAGCCCTGAAATATTTTCATTTTTAATCCGTTCATTTAAAAAGTTTGTAATTTCATCGTGTTCTTCTTTTACTTGCGTTAAGTAAGTTAGTGCTTGTTCCTGATGTCCAAGCTGCAAAAGACCAGCAATTGTGTGCAATTTATTTTTATGCTCATGTGTTTGTACGCGTAATGCTTGTACGAATGCCTTAACACCCGTTAATTCCTCTGCAAGCTTTTTCACTTCTGTACGATCCTTAAACATGGCCACAGCGCCAACCGTTTTTCCATTAACTTGTATAGGAATACGATTACTCATAATACTGTGATCATTAATATAGAGCTCACGATTGAAAATAGGTTGATCTAGCTCCAAAATTTCCGGTAGTCGTGTATCCGGTAATATATCAAAAATTTTCTTCCCTATTAATGTTGATGGTTGTTTATGTACACCTAATATTTCACATGCTTTTTCATTAAATATTGTGATTGTCAATTCATTATCTATAGCAATAATCCCTTCATGCATTGCGTTAAAGGTTTCTGTTCGTTCTACATACATTTTAGCAATTTCATGAGGCTCTAACCCAAACATTTGCTTTTTCATATGAAGGCCTAACGTATGAGCCCCCCATGCACTAAAGAAAAGAGACAATAAGATTGTAATGATTAATTCTGTTTGAATCGATTGTAGTAACTCCGCAATTGTTAAAACACTATAGCCTACTACTACTACACCAATTTGTTTTCCTTCTTTACTCATAATCGGGACGAATGCTCGTATCATATCTCCATGTTCACCATGTGCAATAGATGTATAATAATGCTCAGAAAACGCTGCATTTAGATCACCTGATTGCGAAACTCGACCAATTTCTTCTGTTTTTGGATGTGAATACTTGCGCCTTTGCATATCAAGGACAACAATATACTGTGCTCTGTTTATATCACGTATTTCTTCCACTACAGGGTTAATGTGTTCCGTATCCTCGTTAAAATTATTATTAGCAATGTACGTTTTCAGCTCAGGAAGCTGTGATACTGTTTTTGCGACAAGCAGCGCCTGATTTCCAAGCTTATCCTTTTGTTCATTCATGACATACCCTAGCAAAAATGTACCACCTATACTAAAGGAGAGCATGAGAATAAAAAAAGTCAGAGACATAATTTTTCTCTTCATCGATAATTTTTGAAATTTCAAGATGTACGCCTCCCTCTTACTATATTTTAGCTTACTCCATATGTTAGAATAACAAAAACATCAGAAAATACGAATAAATTGGGTGTAATTGATGAAAAAATTTATTATTGGAACAATAGTAACCGTTTTATTATTAACGATAGCGATTGGTGTTCAACAAGGCTTACTATTCGCCAAGCCTCTTCCCTATGACGATGAGCAAAAAGGCTTGGATACACAAATAACGATTCACTTAAGTCATGTGGTAGCTGAGAATACACCAAAAGGACAGGCGGCAAGTAAATTCGCCGAACTTGTTCAGGAAAAAACAAATGGTGAGGTGAAGGTACACGTCTATCCAAACTCTTCTTTGTTTAATGATGAAAATGAGTTTCAGGCTTTAGAAAATGGAGAAGTAGAAATGATTATCCCTACTTTTTCAAAGATGACATCCTATATACCAAATTTGCAGGTTCTTGATTTACCTTACCTTTTTAATACGGATGATGAGGTCCACGAAGTTCTTACAGGTTCGATTGGTGAAGAATTGTTAAATGAACTTGAACCCTTTCATATAAAAGGACTAGGTTTTTGGCATAATGGCTTTAAACATTTAACTACTGTCAATCACCCTATTCATACATTTGAAGACTTAAAAGGCCTACGAGTCCGTACAATGCCAAGTAAAACGCTTGAAAAGCAATTCGAGGCTGTTGGGGCTACCCCAACTCCAATCTCCTTTAGCGAGGTTTTTACTGATTTAGAATCGAATACTATTGATGCTCAGGAAAACACAGCGTCAAACATTTATTCTAAAGGTTTCTATAAGGTGCAAAAGCATATGACATTAACTAAGCATGGCATTTTAGGATACGCTGTTTTAATTAATGATAAATTTTGGAAATCCTTACCTCCAAAAATCCAAAAACAGATTATGGAGGCTATGAAAGAAACAACAGACTGGCAATTTGAACAAGCTGTAGAAATGAACAAAGAAGATTTACAAAAACTTGAGCAGCAAGATAATTTTGAGATTTATACGATGACCAATGAGGAACGACAACGTTTTAAAGAAAAACTAGCACCTGTCTATGATTTTTATAGAAACAATGTACAAAATAACGATGTTTTATCGGAAATAGAAAAAATTGTATCTCCTTAAAGTGAGACTGTTAAACAGTGAGGTTTCTTCACTGCCCGTTAATATGAAATTAATAATTTTGTTCATTAATGATGAAATCCTCACTTTCGTGGGGATTTTTTTCTTTTGTATTATAATAGATTCCAAAATTGCAAATCTACTATAAAACAGCCAAAAACCCTTACTATGACTATCTTTATCGACCCTGCGGCTAAAAATGAACAAAATGAACAATAGAAACATTACGGTCATAAAAACTATTGTCGGAAAATTTCAGCTATGATAACCACATGAAAGCGTTCACATAATATTCATAAGTAGTGTAAGGGGAGAACTTTATGCGTATAAATTTTAAAAACTTAACTGTACAAGTACTGATTGCCATTGTGCTAGGTATTATTGTAGGTGCTACGTTCCCAGAATTCGGAGCGAAGTTGAAAATATTAGCAGATATTTTTATTAAACTAATTAAGATGTTAATAGCTCCTATCATTTTCTTAACAGTTGTTATTGGAATTGGTAGTATGGGTGATGTAAAAAAAGTTGGTAAAATTGGCGGGAAGGCATTAATTTATTTTGAAATTGTCTCTACTTTCGCACTTGCGATCGGCTTAATCGTTGTCAATCTTGTACAACCTGGTAAAGGATTTAATACAGCAGCTGCTAACGGTGCAGACGTTTCTCAATATACAGAGGCGGCAGCCGCTACAGAACATGGTATTGGTGCATTCATTATGCAAATTATACCTGATAATGTTGTAGGAGCACTTGCAAATGGAGAGTTATTACCTGTTTTATTCTCAGCTGTTTTATTTGGCGTAGCAGCTGCTGCTATTGGTGAACCAGCTAAACCAGTTATTACATTTTTCGAACGAGTAGCAGATATATTCTTTAAAATTGTTAATATGGTCATGAAGGTTTCCCCGATTGGTGCATTTGGTGCAATGAGCTACACAATCGGAAATTTTGGTCTTAAATCACTTGGAAACTTAGGATTTTTAATGTTATCCGTGTATATTACAATGTTTATCTTTATCGTAGTGATCATTGGTCTTATTTCACGATACTTCGGATTTAGTATTTTTAAGTTTATTAAATATATTAAAGATGAAATTTTTATCGTTATTGGGACATCATCATCAGAATCTGCATTGCCTTCGATGATGCGCAAATTAGAGAACTATGGTTGCTCAAAACAGGTCGTTGGTCTTGTCATTCCAACAGGGTACTCCTTTAACCTTGATGGCACGTCCATTTACTTATCCATGGCGGCTATTTTTATCGCACAAGCTTATGGAGTTGATTTAGATGTTTGGCATCAAATTACATTGCTTGCTATTTTAATGCTAACTTCTAAAGGGGCAGCTGGTGTAACAGGCTCAGGCTTTATTACGCTCGCAGCAACATTAGCAGCATTCCCTATGATTCCAGTGGAAGGGATTGCACTTTTAATCGGGGTCGACCGCTTTATGTCTGAGGCTCGCGCCGTGACAAACTTAATTGGTAATGGTGTAGCAACTGTTGTCGTATCAAAAATGGAAAAAGAATTCGATCCAGAACAAGAAAAACGTGCCCTTGCAGGAGAAGTCACAACTCAATAATAAAAACAAAGGCTGTCCGAACGTGAAAATTTCGCATGATCGGTCAGCCTTTTTTATTGTTAACCTTTATTTATATAAAAAAACTTACGTATTTTATCATTCATTTGTGATTCCTCTCTTTAATTTTCTATCAAAATTTTTGTTGAAGGTGAAACCTGGGGTTATGCTTCCCCGTATAGTAAGTAGATTGGAGGCTTTTTTTATGACTACATTTACCCTTACCTATCCAAAAGCTTTCGAAAGCTTTACAAATATACCTATTGTGAATGAACAAAATGAGACGGTTTGTCTGCTACAAAAGATTGAACGTTCATCTGTTGGAAAAGTAATCAACGCTGTAATGTTAGTTGCTGCACAGCAGACATTGCCACATCGCTATGAAACTCGTACTACTTTAGGGGCACCGCTTTTTCAAGTGCAATTTACACCATTAACAAAGGGTGTTAGCCATCAGCTTATTATGCCAGATGGATCCATTTTACCGATACAACGGAAGACGGTTCAATTACTTGAATCCTCCTACGCCTTTACAATGGATGGACTCGCTTTTCGCTTTGAAAAGGATTTTACTTCAACCGCCTATTTGTATTGTAATGATGAAAAAATCGCAAGTGCTAGTACTATAGAAACTGAACTTGTGCGTATTGGGATATCTTTTAAACTTTTTAACTCTGACGATACGCTCTTTGTTGCTTTGCTAGCAACTCTGTATCAAGCTTTATTCTCAATGAGTAATAAGTAGGCTCCTCACCAAAACGGTGATTTGGTTCCATTCCAATTGGACACTTTCCCAGGGGTTTCAGTCGCAAATTCCTAGGAGTCAACAAGCCTCGCACCAATGCATATACATAAAAATTCGGTTTAAATAGATATGGACGATAAAACTCCTATTGCAAGGAGTTTTTTTGATGGTAGAAATTATCTAAGTAGCTTCATTGCATTTACAATTAATTGTCGTTGATTTCTCATAAAAGCCAGTGTATGTCTTCCACTACTGCTAGAATCATTCAATATATTCCGGGACGCGAAATAAATTCGCTTTGTTTTGACCTTTTTATGCCATCCCTCAAAAAGAGGAGTACACTAAAGAGGTAGAAATACTATACTTTTGGAGGGTATTTTAAATGGGTACTAAAGCAGCAGACATCAAAAATTTAATGACACTAGATCTACTTGTTCAAATTCTAGAGGAGCGCGGTATTATGACAGATAGAGAATTAAAAGAACGTCTCACTAATAACGTTAAACTTTCCTCTATGGATGCAGATTTAAAAGAGAAAGTCATTGAAGAAATAAAACATTAATGAAGTGGAAGCATATCCAAAAGGGCTACTTCCTAAGCAATAAAAATACTGTAAGCAGCCCTTTTTAAATATGCACTTGTAGTTCTTTCACATGTACAGCAGTTCCAGTTATCGATATATTCAGTTTCCCCTCGTCGTTTTTTACATGTACATACACACGCCCATCCTTTCCAAGTTCCTGACCTTGTTCTACAATAATTGTTTTTGGCAATTGAGCTTCCCGATTGATATAATTTGCAAAATATGCTCCCATAACACCAGAGGCAGTACCTGTAGCTATATCTTCAATTGTTCCAGAATAAGGTGATGAGAAGTGTCTTGCGTGCATATCAGCATTCTTATCAATTGCCTCTAAGCAAAAAGGATGCAAAGATGCTTTTGGCATTTCTTCTAGGATAGCTGGAAAATCTGCAGAATGCGGCGTCATTTTGTCAAAGTATGATAAATTTTTAATAGGGATTAGCAATGTCCAAATTCCTGTGCTTCCATAAACTATCGGTAATTCGGGATGTATCGCGTCCTCTGTTAGTCCAATTGATTGAGCAAGTTTAAATTTTGAACCGTTAAAGGCTTCAAACTGAGGTATTGCATGTTGCATAGTGATGTAAATTCGTCCTGCTTTTTGTTCTTTTATCTCAATTACGAGAATTCCTGCCTTCGTCTCAATAGTTAGTTTTGATTTATCGTCTAGTAATCCTTTTGTTTTTAGTGCATAAATCGTTGCCATTGTTGCGTGTCCACATAAATTCACCTCATGCCCTGGTGTGAAATAACGTATACGTAAATCGGCTTTATCCGATTTTAGCGCAAAAGCTGTTTCGTTAAAGCCTATTTGTTTAGCAATAGCCTGCATTTCTATTTCACTATACTGATTTCCCTCAACGACGACACCTGCCGGATTCCCCATATTAGGGATCGTGCTAAACGCATCATAATGATCAACGGTAACCATTTTCATATTCTTTTCCTTCCTTTATTTAAGTTAGGCTACGCACTAACTAATGTGTACTACCAAGCCTTTCAAATGGCCACAATATAAAGTCTGTTGTCCCTAAAATTGTATCCTGCGAAACGAATCCGATATCCGAACTCCGACTATCTATACTTCGTCGGCGATTATCCCCAAGAACGAAAAAATGCCCCTCTGGTACAGTCATTTCTTCTAATTGCTCCTCAAGGGTGAAATCATATGTAAAATCACCTTTATCAAGTAACCCTTCTTTATATTCTGTTAAATAAGGCTCATCAAAAGCTTCCCCGTTTATAAATAAAACGTCATCTTTGTAGGCTACATGATCTCCTGGTAAACCGATAATTCTTTTAATATAATGCTTATCTTCTTTTGTTTCAAAGACAATAACATCGAAGCGGTCATAATTGGTTATTCGTGGTCCCACTTTATTAACAATAACTTTATCTCCAGTTTCAAAAGTCGGCTCCATTGAAGCACCTTTTACAACAACAGGAGATAGAATAAAATAACGTACACTCATTGTAAAAATGATGGCTATTCCAATCACTTTAAACCATGACCAAAATTCATTCTTAGTTTGTTTTTGTGTCACACTTTACACTCCAATCCTTTTTCCTTCAAATCCAATTTGATTACACTAATGGAGACGGGTGCCATTCTGAAAAGTTCCACAATTCTAAAAATCATTGATTGTTTCTGAAATATTCTACTTTTAATAAACAGGATTAGCACAGAAGCTTTTACCTCAACGACACCTTTAAGAAAAATATTAGCTCAATAATTTTTTGGGGAATATTTGTAGTACGTTGATATATAATGAAAGAAACATAAGCAATTATAGTTAATAAAAGGACGGAATTACGAAAAAAGGGGAATTAATAAATTTGAAAAAAATTTTATTTATAGTAAGTTTGTTTTTATTAGTTGCGTGTTCAAATAATGAAGTTAAATATGATGGAGCTCCTTTAAAAATTGCAGTAGTTGGTGATATTCCTGAATTACATAACGAAAAAATTCATTTCAAACCAATTTCATTAGATGAATTTAGTGAAGATACATTGACTATTTCAACAAATTTTGATGCTGTTATGATAACACAAGTGATGTTTGAAGAAGCATCAGAAGATAGATTTGTTAAAGTTTATAAAGATTCTAAAATGCCTATTATTTTTTTTGATTCAAGAAAACGTAATTTGCCATTCACAAACGAAGGGCTTACCTATGAAACAGCTCATTGGGAATCATTAAATAATGGTTCTCATACGACAATTTATATATCTGATATCGATGCAAATCGCGAAGATGCTTGGTATTTTTATTTAAAAGATGAAAAAGAGTTAGATATCCTATACAAAGAGATTTTTCAAAAGATTGAAACGTTATAAAGGTAGATTTTTATGTATTTGCCGATCGAAAACAAGCGTATTCGAAAATCCTCGAATACGCTTGTTATTTGAGAAAATCAACAATCAAGAGTTAAAAAAAAGCAATATGTACTTTTTACTGTACATACTGCTAAAGATCCCTATCGAATCGTTTTTAATGCTGTTGCCCAAGGAACAAGCTGATCTAACATTTGATTTACTGAATCTGCTTGCACATCCTTCGGTTTAAAGACCGTGCCGTTTTCGAAGTCAGTAAATAAGGATAAAGCGGGATGCACGCGAACATCTGCTACTAATAATTCACCAAGAATTCCACGTAAATGTTCAGCCGCTCTTGCACCACCGACAGAACCGTAAGAAACAATACCTGCGGCCTTATTATTCCATTCCACGCGTAAGTAGTCTAATGCATTTTTTAGTGCACCGGTAATGGAATGGTTATATTCTCCAACGATGAAAATAAACCCATCACAGGCACCAACACTTTGTGACCACTCAGCTACTCCAGAAGTATCTCCTCCTGGCTCACCTAGCAGTGGTAATTTAAAGTTAGCGATATCAATTATTTCATATTCTGCATCACGACGCTTTTCTGCTACTGCCTTTACCCATTCGCCAACTTGCGGGCTTAAACGCCCTTCACGAGTACTCCCTAAAATAACCCCAATTTTCAACATATGACTCCTCCTTCATCCATCCCTCAAATTGTGACCGAATCATTCACTTACATTAAAACGGTTCTCTTAGCCATGTTGCACAGGAATCCATTTCTTTATTCAATACACATATAGTTAATTAAACCGTTTTTACTTTGAATTAAATTATCTTTAATCCAAGATAAAAATATCATATATTTTTAAAAATTGCCAATTATTTCATCCGAACTAAATTATTTTAATTTAATAGGTCTTTCTAATGCTGCAAGTTCATCCTCAATTGATGCATATTGTCTTTCTACAACATATTTGGTATCCGATATAGCTGCATTATAAATATGCGGAGCAATATTTTCCTTTATAAAATCAAATACTCTTTCTGCTTCAAATTCAGAAATATCCTCATCTCGATTATTGTAAAAAAATCGTTGAATATCGGCTATTATTGTTTCTTGTTGTTCTTTTGTTAATCGAATAAACAATCCAAAACTCTCCTCTCATTACAATTTATACTCACCTATCATAACACTCCAAAATTAATCCATGCATAAAAAGACTGAATTATATTACAACTATAATTCAGCCTTTTTATTATTACTGGTTACATTTAAATGAATAGTTTGTTGATAGAAACTTCTTTTCTTTTGAGACGATGGCTTCGCCGCCATCTTTTTCACATTGCTCGGTCATTGCATCAATTTTTTTGACATTCATCGTATTTGTCATAAATGTCATGCCTAGCCCAAACACAGCAATTAGCAAACCGATCATGATCCATAACTTGCCGCCTTTATTGCCAGCAGGTCTTTCATTCCCCACCGAAATTCCCCTCTCTTACACGAATAAAAACGGTTCTGTATGAATAGTAGATTGTACAAATTTAACAGAATATTTTTTATCCTCACACATTCTTGCCATCTTTTTAGCTACTCCGGCAATCATCACCTTCTCCACATGATGACCTGGATCTACGATTTGCAGACCAATTGCTTGAGCATCCTGGGCAGTATGGAAATACATATCTCCTGTTAAAAATACATCTGCCCCAGCGCGTTTCGCAGAATAGATATATTTATTGCCGTCGCCTCCGACAAGCGCAACTTTTTTCACTTTCGACTGTAAATCGCCAACAACTCGTACAGCAGGTACGTCTAGCTGCTCCTTGACAAATTGTGTGAATTCGTGAAGAGTCATTTCTTGTGGTAAATAACCAACTCGCCCTAAGCCCATTACATTTGTTTGCTGGTCTAGACGAATGAAATCATAGGCAGGCTCTTCATATGGATGTGCATTTAACATTACCTTTAACACACGATTTTTTACGGATTCCGGAAATACTACTTCTATTTTCACTTCTTCTTCAACATGTAATTCACCAATAGCACCTACATGTGGATTTGCACCTTCTAGTGGACGGAAGCGCCCTTCCCCCATTGTAGTATAACTACACGCTTCATAATCTCCAATTCGACCTGCTCCTGCCTTTGCTAATGCCTCACGTAAATCAGTGGCATTTGCAGTCGGTATAAAAACAGCCAACTTCAACATATTTTCCGCATAAGTTTCTTCGAGAATAAAACGGTTTTCAAGCTGGAGAGCATCTGCTAGTAAATCGTTAACACCACCTTCAGCCACATCTAGATTCGTATGTGCTGCATAAACAGCAATATCTTTTTTAATTAGCTTTTCATATAAACGCCCAGCTGGATTGTCAGTACGAATATTCGAAAGTCGTCTAAAAATCGGTGGATGATGTGCAATGATTAGTTCGCATCCTTGAGCAATAGCCTCATCGGCTACTTCTTCATTAACATCTAACGTGACTAATACTTTACTTACAGGTTTGTTTAAAGTGCCAATTGCAAGACCAATAGGGTCATTTTCCATACAGGCTAGCTTTTTAGGCGACCATGATTCAAACAATTGAATAATTTCCTGACCGTTTACTGTTTTCATCTCACAGAACCCCTTCCACTAAATTGAGTAAAGCAACTAACTCTGCACGTTTTTCTTCAATTTCAGGTGTTTGATCTGCCCCTTCAATAGACTGTAATACACGCTGCCAATTTTCTTTTTCACGCGCCCATTTTTTAATAAATGCTGGTGATTTTCGTTGCATTAATCTCGGACCAAATATAATTTCCGGTTCCGTTAACGTCATTGTGCTTCTTTGCAATACAAGAATTTCATAAATTTTTTCGTCTTCCTCTAAAATCTCTTCGTCCAGGATTGCCCAATTATGTGCTAATGCCCATTCGCGAATCACTTTAGCATGAATATTTGGCTGCAAAATAAGCCTTGTTACCCCATTTAATTTTTCAGGATGCTTCTCTAAAATGGAGACAATCAAAGGACCGCCCATTCCAGCAATAGTAACAGTATCAACATGGTCCGTTTCTTCCACTGCTGCTAAACCATTCGCAAGTCGTACTGTAATTTTTTCTGTTAAGCCTTCTTTTTGCACTTGTCCTACTGCTGATTCAAATGGCCCTTTCACAACTTCTCCTGCTACTGCATAAGAAGCAATACCTTTATGAATTAAGTAGCATGGTAAATATGCATGGTCGCTCCCAATATCAGCTACAACTGCGCCTGAGGGAACAAAGCTTGCTACTGTTTCTAATCGTTTTGATAATTTTTGTGCATTCATTTTTTTACCGCCTGTCTTCAATAGTGTCCATTCTTAGTATGTATGATGTCGAGAAAAAAAACAAATGGAGTTGTCTCAAAAATTTTGAGCAACTCCATTTTATTGAAGATAAATAAATTGTAGCTGCACCAATTACGATTAAACGCTTTCAGTGCAGCTACTTTTATCAATTATGCCTCGGCAGAATTGCGTCCGGAATTGGCTTTGTGCTTAGGCCTGCACGATGCAGGTCAGTTAGCCGTTATCGCATGGATGCGATGATTTTAGGCTAACATCCCCTAAGCACTCCTTTCCGATTCCGTGACATCTGCCAGAGGCTTTAGGCCAACACGATGTTGGTCACTCAGTCGTTGCCACAGGACGTGGCGTTCTTAGACTGAGTTCCTATATTTCAGCGGATGTTTGTTTGAACATCCGCTGAATGAAGTTAAACTATTTTAGAGTTGAAATGTACTTAGCGATTTCTTTTGCTTCCGCTTCAGTTTTCATTCCAGGTGTCATTGGTGTGCCTTCGATACCGTTAGTTAAAACGTCTACGATATGAGCCTCATCTAAACCATGTAAGTTTGGCCCTACAGAACCAGTTAAGTCAGCAGCGTGACAGCCAATACAAGATTGTACTAAAGCTGAGCCGTCATCAGTAGCTTCTGTCTTTTCGCCACCGCCCTCTTTTTCAGCAGCAATTTCTTTTTTGTTATCTGCACCTGTTAAAGACATGAAGAAAATAAGACCAATACCAAATGCAAGAATTAAGATGTAAGGAACGACTGGATTGTTTTTCATATGTTTCCCCTCCTCATTGTAAATCTACTTCTATTATAATATAGAATCAGTCAACATCTAATATTGTACTTCATTAACCGTGAAACGAAAAGACCATTCGCTAAGTTTTCCTTTGTTTGTAACAAATTCGACATTTCTGTATCTATTGGATAAAATATGTCTTGAAATCGCCAATATTTGGACTAACTATTATCTTTTTAGCAAATAATTATACCTTTCCAAAATCGCGTCCAGAATCGGCCTGAAGAAGTTTAACTAAGATTCCTTACACGTTGTTATCTTTCCTCTATTTGCGCATTCATATACCAAGAAAATTAAAATAACTTCTTAAAATTGCTATCGAAATAATTCATTAGCTAATGAATATGCTGCACTTTAATATACTGCTTCTAATTACGCTTATATGTAGAATCATGATGCAAAAAAAGAATCTGTAAGCTATATAAAAGCATACAGATCCTTGTCATTTGTCGGCGAACTAATTTACAAAATGAGTTGTTATAATAAATTTATAATATAATAGCTGATCAGTGCTAGTAACCCTAGGACACCTGAGACCGTGAAATAAAGTAACTTCATTTTTAAACCGGACCAAAGCCAAACTCCACAGTTCGCTGCAATCAAGCAAAACAATGCGATATTATTTCCGTTAAAATATGTAGTGTAAATTCGAATAGACATACTGAACAATAAAACAGCGGCTAACAAATGGAAAACAGGAGCTAATAAATCATTTTTTCGTGCCATTCGAAATGCCGTCAGAAATAACGCTACAGCAGCTATTCCAACAACAACCGTTAATATGATCATGAAAGATGGTATTGTAAAATAAAAAGTTAGCAGAGTAATCATCGCAATACATATACCTGCAATTACAAGTAGCAGCTTTCTCTTTTCAGAAGGCAAAATAGCTTGTTTATGATGTACTGGTTCTAACTCCTCTAAATTTTCCCCCTCTGCATAAAGAGCGGCTAAAAAGTCACAGTAATGTTCTGGTAATAGCTTATTTTGCTTCCAAAACAAAATCTCATTCAAGATTATTTTTTTTCGAGGATTTGTCATAATTTTTGCTCCAAACATTTCTTTATATGGTTGTTATTCCAATTTTATCTCAAAACATTGCAGAACACATCTATATAAAGTAGCAAAAATATTTAGTTTGTCACATTCTAGTACATGATATAAACATTTTCGAAACAATATTTTCTTTTGATAGACTTTGGATATACGAGTATTCTCCTGATTCAATAGTAGCACAAAAAGGGCTATCCAATTAGTCATCACTAATTAGATAGCCCTAGCCTGTATAACCTTATTCTAAGAAATCTTTTAAACGTTTGCTACGAGAAGGGTGGCGTAGCTTTCTAAGTGCCTTAGCCTCAATTTGGCGAATACGTTCACGTGTTACACCAAATACTTTTCCTACCTCTTCTAACGTACGTGTGCGACCATCATCTAGACCGAAACGTAAGCGAAGTACATTTTCTTCACGGTCAGTTAATGTATCTAACACATCCTCTAATTGCTCTTTTAACAATTCATAAGCTGCATGGTCAGATGGAGATTGAGCTTCAGAATCTTCAATAAAGTCTCCTAAATGTGAATCATCTTCTTCTCCAATTGGTGTTTCAAGAGATACTGGTTCTTGTGCAATTTTTAAAATTTCACGTACTTTTTCAGGTGTTAAATCCATTTCTTCCCCAATTTCTTCTGGAGATGGTTCGCGACCTAAGTCTTGTAGTAATTGGCGTTGTACTCGAATTAATTTATTTATTGTTTCGACCATATGCACGGGAATACGAATTGTACGTGCTTGGTCCGCAATAGCACGTGTAATTGCTTGACGGATCCACCATGTTGCATAAGTAGAGAATTTAAAGCCTTTACGGTAGTCAAACTTCTCAACAGCCTTGATAAGCCCCATATTCCCCTCTTGAATTAAATCAAGGAATAGCATTCCACGGCCAACATATCGCTTTGCAATCGATACTACAAGACGTAAGTTTGCTTCCGCTAGACGTTTACGTGCTTCTTCATCACCTTGCTCAATACGCTCAGCTAGAGCGATTTCTTGCTCGGCAGAAAGTAAATCAACTCGACCAATTTCTTTTAAATACATACGTACAGGGTCATTTATTTTAACACCCGGTGGTACACTCAAATCATTTAAATCGAAAGTCTCTTCGTTCGCTTCTTCTTTCATTAAGCTTTCTTCTTCAAACTCTTCTTTTCCAATGATTTGAATGTCTTTTGCCTTTTCAAGATCCTCAGCAAAGTGGAAAATCTCTTCGTTCTCCAATTCATAAGGCGCAAGTTTCTCTGAAATTTCTTTCATTGAAATTTCACCTTCTGTTTTTGCTTTTTCTTGTAGTAGCTTTTTTGCTTCATCTAATGTAATTTCTACTTCTACCTCTTTTGAACGTTCTGACTTGTCCGCCATAAACCTTCCTCCTTCTAAACAACCGAATCGGGTTAAATCGCCGATAACGATTTTCTTAAATGAATAATCTGTTGGGCGATTTCAAGTGCACGCGCATACTCGTGCATCTTCTCCGCTTCCTTTGACTCATGCATCTTTTGTTGAATTTCTTGCTCAATTCTATATTTTTGCAGCTGACGTATTGAGTCTGTGACCTCTGCCTCTGCTTGGTCGGGATCCCGTTCCGTTAAAGCCGCTTCCATTACTATCTTGCGTAATTCAGAGTCATCTAATATTTCAACAAAACGCTGATAATCAGGATGACCATATTCCTCATAAAATCCTACTAAGCGAACAAAAACAGCCAAATAGGCATCTCGTACAAACGGTTCTTTTTGCTCACTACGTAATACCCTGTCCACTACATCTATATTATGAAGCATATGAGCCAGTAATAAACGTTCTGCACGTTCTGCTGCGTCCATAGGCTTATGTTGCTGAGCGACCGGCATCGAAGGCGCCTGAACTGGCATTTCTTCTTTTGTAGAACGCACCTGATTTGCCTCTAGCTTTCGGAATTGAGCATAAATCGCTTCTTCCGAGATATTTGTCTCATTCGATAGCTGTCTTATATACAAATCTCGTTCAACTGGTGACGATCTACCTACCAGTTGTTCAAGAACTTCTTGAATATATTGAAGCGTATCATTTTCAAACTGAAAGTTCTTATTTCGTCTAGCATGCATCATCATAAAAGCAATATACGCATGAGGGTTTTCCAAAATTTGTTCTTTAAATGCTTGTCCACCTAAACTACGAATGTATTCATCGGGATCTAGCTTATCTGGTAACACTGCAATATTGACTTTCATACGTTCTACTTGAAGTAACTGTGCCGCTCTTTTTGCCGCATCAAAACCTGCATTATCACCGTCATAGCAAACCGTAACCTGCTCTACTAAGCGCTTTAGCTTTGTGATATGCTGATTCGTAAGCGAAGTGCCCATTGTTGCTACAGCATTCGTTACACCAACAGAAGTTGCTGCTAAAACATCCATAAACCCTTCCATCAATACTACTTGACGATTTTTTCTAATGGAGGTTCGTGCTTTATCTAGGTTATATAGCACTTCACTCTTTTGAAAAATCGGTGATTCTGGACTATTTAAATATTTTGCCTCTTCACCAGTCGATGTAAGAATTCGTCCTGAGAATGCTATAATCTTACCGTTCTCATCACGGATGGGAAACATAATACGCCCTCTAAAACGATCAAAATAGCGTTCTTCCCCTTCACGCTTAATCACTAAACCACTTTCCGCGATTTCTTGTAAGTTATAACCTTTTCTTTCAAGCAATATCGTTAATGCATCAAAGCTTGGAAGAGACCATCCAATGCTATTAGATTCTATAAGTTCCCTTGTAAATCCTCTTTCTAGCAAATAATTTAAAGGTTCTTCACCATCTTCCGTATTTAACAGTAAATGATGAAAAAAATCTGCTGCAAAAGCGTGTGCTTCTTTCATCCTTTCTTCTGCTTTAGATACCTTTTTCGTTACTTCTGGTAAACTTGGCCCAACATCTAAATGTATGCCAATACGTTCACCAAGTTTCACAACAGCGTCAGGAAAAGAAATACCTTCTATATCCATGACAAAAGTAACAGCATTACCACCCGCACCACAACCGAAGCAATGAAAAATTTGTTTGTCTGATGACACAGAAAAAGATGGCGTTTGTTCTCCATGAAAAGGACATAGTCCAAACCAATTGCGCCCACGCTTAGTAAGCTGCATGTATTCGCTTATGACATCAATAATATCCGATTGTGTGCGAACCTGTTCAATCACTTCTTCAGGAATCTTCCCTGCCAAATCCATCACCATCTTTAAATTACGTTCTAAAACACAATTCGCTATCCGATTTAAAAATCCTTTATTTCTCGACAAAAAAACAGGATTTTTCTCTTAATAAATATTTTTACCACAATTTTATTATTATAAAACATAAATTAGTTTTTATCTATACTATTTTCAAACCCGACTCAAAAAAACCGCCTCTTATAACCGAGGTGGTTTATCATCATTCGTTTCTTATTTACAGTTTAAAATATGCTCAATAATGACGTTTGCTGTTTCTTCAACAGCTTTGTTTGTCACATCAATAACTTTACAACCAATTTTAGAGACAATTTTTTCAAAATGCTGGATTTCATCTAATATTCGATTATGCTGCGCATAGATAGCATCATCATTCAATCCTAGAGACATCAATCTCTCTTTTCGAATTGAGTTTAATTTATCAGGAGAAATAATTAAACCAAAACATTTTTTCGGATCAATTTTTAAAAGTTCTTCAGGTGGCTCCACTTCTGGTACTAAGGGCACGTTCGCTACCTTATATCGTTTATGTGCTAAATATTGTGATAGCGGTGTTTTAGAGGTACGGGAAACACCAACTAGCACAATATCAGCCTGTAAAAGACCACGTGGATCTCTACCATCATCATATTTTACTGCAAATTCAATAGCCTCTATTTTTTTAAAATAATCATCATCTAGCTGGTGAACAATTCCTGGAGCCTCTAATGGGTATTCTTCCACAAAGGTTGCCATTGTTTTTAAAGCAGGCCCTAAAATATCGACGGCATATACATTTTCTTGCTCACACAGTTCACATAATAACGATCGCATCTCCTGTCGAACTAGTGTATATACAATAAATGCCTTCTGTTTCGCTGCGAGGCATACAATTTTACGAATGAGCTCCTCTGATTGTATATGAGGAAAACGACGAATTATCGTGTTTTCCAAACCAGGTCGAAACTGACTAATAACCGCTTTCGCTACTTGGTCACCAGTTTCACCGACAGAATCAGATACAACAAAAACCCGTAGTCTTTTCATACTGCTCTCCTTCAACTATTTAGTCATTTTGTGCAAGTGATAAGAAAGCTCGTGTAATCGTCGTTTTTGTTAGACGTCCAACAATCGTCAATCCACCTTCTTGTGGCTCAACTACTGGTAGCGAATCAACTTCTCGATCAATTAGTTTATTCGCTGCGACGACTAAAGAATCTGATCTTTCACAGTACGATATATTTGGCATGCGTGTCATAATTATATGTACAGGAATTTTGTTTAAATCCTGCGTGCCAATACTTGTACGTAGTAAATCTTTACGAGAAAGTACCCCTGTCAAAAATTCATTCTTATCTACGACAAATAGTGTACCAACATCCTCAGAAAACATGAAGCAAATCGCATCATAAACAGTCATTGTTTCTGGTACAACAACAGGTCCTGAATGAAAATCTTTCACCTTTAAATTGTTAATACTATCCGTCAATGTAACGGATGTTTTTTTACCTGAATAGAAATAGCCAACACGAGGTCTAGCATCTAAAAAGCCTGCCATTGTGAGTATTGCTAAATCTGGTCTTAAAGTTGCTCTTGTCAGATTGAGACGTTCTGCAATATGTTCGCCTGTGATAGGGCCGTTTTCTTTCACAATTTGTAAAATGTCTTCCTGACGTTTATTGAGTTCGATTGGACTCACCGCCTCAAATCTAATAGTGTTATACTTATGCTCAATTATTATATACTATTTTAATAATTATTGCGAAGAAAAGAACTACATGCTACAATATTGACACATACGCTTGTTCTCGATGTATTTTCGAGTGATTTGCGTTATATAGGCGATGACGGGAAAAAAGTATCTGTTCCATTTTAAAGCGAGTAGAAGATGGTGAAAGTCTACACAGCAACAGAGAAAAGGCACTCCTTGAGCTAACTTTTCGAAAAGAGGTTTTAAACAATTCGTTTAAAACAATCAGGGTGGAACCGCGGGTTTTAGCACTCGTCCCTGGGCATTTATCGTGCCCGGAGACGGGTGCTATTTTTAATTTAGTCTTACCTAAATTAAAAAAATTTAGCGAATTTATCAATTGTATAAATACGCTAAAACAAAATCAAAGTTCACTCTTTGAAAACTATAAAGGAGGCTATTTTTATGGCTAACAAATCAATGGAAACAATTGTATCATTAGCGAAGCATCGCGGCTTTGTCTTCCCAGGTTCTGAAATCTACGGAGGCTTAGCAAACACTTGGGATTACGGTCCACTAGGTGTTGAATTAAAAAACAATGTAAAAAAAGCATGGTGGCAAAAATTTGTCCAAGAATCAGAGCACAACGTTGGGATCGATGCTGCAATTTTAATGAATCCAAAAGCTTGGGTTGCGTCTGGTCACGTTGGTAACTTTAATGATCCAATGATCGATTGTAAGGCATGTAAAGCGCGTCATCGTGCTGACAAAATCATCGAGGATGCTGCGCTAGCTAAAGGCGATGAAATCATTGTTGATGGTATGACATTTGATCAAATGAAAGAAACAATGGTTAAATATGACGTAGTTTGCCCAGATTGCGGTAAAGCTGATTTTACAGATATTCGTCAATTTAATTTAATGTTTAAAACTTTCCAAGGTGTAACAGAATCTTCTACTAACGAAATTTATTTACGCCCAGAAACAGCACAAGGTATTTTCGTGAACTTTAAAAATGTACAACGTTCTATGCGTAAACGTACACCATTCGGTATTGCACAAATCGGTAAGTCTTTCCGTAACGAAATTACGCCAGGTAACTTCACTTTCCGTACACGTGAATTCGAACAAATGGAACTTGAATTTTTCTGTAAGCCAGGCGAAGATCTTGAATGGCACGCATACTGGAAAGAGTTTTGTAAAAACTGGTTATTAAATTTAGGCATGAAGGAAGAGTCTATGCGCCTCCGCGATCATGAAGAAGACGAATTATCTCACTACTCAAATGCTACAACTGATATCGAATTCAAATTCCCATTCGGCTGGGGCGAGCTTTGGGGCGTAGCGGATCGTACAGATTACGATTTAAAACAGCATATGGAGCATTCTGGTGAAGATTTCACTTACATCGATCCAGTATCAAACGAACGTTATGTACCATTTTGCATCGAGCCATCTTTAGGTGCAGACCGTGTGACATTAGCTTTCCTTTGCGATGCTTATGACGAGGAAGAGCTTGAAGGCGACGATAAACGTACAGTTTTACGCTTCCACCCTGCTCTAGCGCCATTTAAAGCTGCGGTCCTACCACTTTCTAAAAAGCTTTCGGATGAGGCTACTGATGTTTGGGCAGAGCTTCGTAAATCATTCCCAGTTGACTTTGACGAGTCACAATCAATTGGTAAACGTTACCGTCGTCAAGATGAAATTGGTACACCATTCTGTATCACTTACGACTTTGACTCAAAAGAGGATGGTCAAGTTACAGTACGTCACCGCGACTCAATGTCTCAAGTTCGTATGCCAATTACAGAAGTTAAAGCATACATTGAAAAACATCTTCAATTCTAAGTTCATAAGATATAAAGAGGGAGTCGCATTTTAAGCGACTCCCTTTTTCTGTGGAAAAATGACTACTCGTACTAATGATGAGGAACCGGCGATTTACCTCGACCAGCAAGATGACTTGCAATGAAAGCCCTTCCGGAAAGAGAGGCTAATCCCGCAGAAAGTGCCCACTCGGAGCGAAAATCAACCTTAGTTTTTGGATACACATTTCAATCTTTTGTCAGGTCTTAATTGATGAAAACAAGCGCTCTTGCATCTTCTCCTCAAATGAAAATCTTTTCATACTCATACCTACTAAGCTTATTAGAATTTCCTCTATATCTCCAAGCGTATAATAAAGGAAGGTTCCTTCTCGCATTGGGCGAACCCTCTTATCGATTGTTAGTTTATCTTCAATAAAGTAAGCTACATTTACGTTACAATGTTCCATCAATTGCGAAATACGTTGGTCATCATCTGGATTAATAAAAAACGGAACAATTTTGTCAATATACAAAATACTTTGCACAAGTTTTATAAAGAAATTTTCACGAAGTGCAGTTTCCACAACTACTACAGTTGTTTTTTCATGCTGGTAATCCATATACAATATATTTATTTGCTCTTCTAATAACTTTTTTAGAATATCAATAGAATTTCTATACTTTGTCATATCCGTTTGGATTTCTCTTGTTAATAAACGTAGAATTTGAAAAGCAGGTAAAAATATTTTTAAAACAATTTCTTTAGGATGTAAATGATCTATTAATCTTTTAAAGTAAACTCTTAAGCTATTTTCATCACAGCGAATTAATTGTTCTACAAATAAGTTAAAAATTTCTTCAAAGCTGTTTGTACGATAATCTATCATTTTCGAAATTTTCACACTATAATTCAAAGGTAAAATCATTGACTTTTGCTCATCTAATAGCTTAACTTTAGGCAATGTCGGGAATAAATCATAGACAAGTTCTACTTGTGCACTTCGATTATCTGATAATTGAACGACTGAGTTGACAGGAAAAATTCCTAGACACTCTACAAATTTATGCATAAATTTCTCGTTATATAAATGTCGATCACGATATAAAACAGCTAATGCATCTGTTGCAGCATATCCCGAATGGTATACTCGCTTTGATGTCATCGCTGAATAAACATCAATAATCTGCAGTATTTGAACTCCCTCACACATATCATCCTCACAAAGCTGATTCGGATAACCTTTACCAGCAAAGCGTTCATGATGATCCCGTGCTAAATAGGCAATATCGTCTTCCCCATTTTCAATGAGTAGCTCATAACCTTTAGTCGTATGAGTTTTGACAATATCAAACTCATCTTCCGATAATTTTCGTTTTAAATTTAATATATCTTGCGGAATACATACCTTCCCAATATCATGGAACAAATAGCCTCTTGCTAGCGTTTCAATATCCATTAAACCTAAATTACGGGCGAAGATTGTACCTAAAACGAAAACATCAAATGAATGAACAAAAGAATATTCATCCCATTCTTTTAATCGCATGAGTAATTCATAGCGATGTTTCTTTTCTAAAATTTTTTCAAAAACACCTCGTACATAAGCAGTGTCTTGGATGCTTTTTAAAATTTGGCCATAGCGTAATTCATGCACAACATTCTCTAATGTAGTCATAAAAAGCTGACTTACTGTTTCTTTATACTCATCTGTATCATCATTTTTATCCATTAGCGGTGCAAAAACATCCTCGTAATCCTTTGAACGCTGAACACTCAAATCATGAACAATACGGACTGAATCAGTCGGTAAATAAACAGATAATTCGTCAACTTTTCTAAGTTTAAGTAAAGCAATAATTCGTTCCGTTAAAACAAGATCTTTTTTAGCTAATAAACGATAATCAGAAAAAATATCTTCAGCTAAAATATCATTCGCTTCAACTTCATCAATACATAACGTCACTTTTCTTAGCATAATTTCTGCCACATACGCGATGCTTAAGCATTATGTGACTCCCTCCTTCTCCCGTAAGACTGCGTTGTTCGTTATTCGTCAATTATGCCTCGGCATAATTGGTCCGGAATTGGCTTTTTATTTAGGCCTGCAAATATTTTTTGTGCGAAAGCAAGGCGACAGTAGCAGCAATATGAAGGCCAACACGATGTTGGGCATTTCGCTAATGCCACAGCATGGCTTTTTTACCGATGCAGGTCCATTAGCTGTTATCACATGGATGAGATGGTTTTAGGCTAACATCCAACGCTAACTCCTTACCGATTCCATGACATCTGCGGGAGGCTTTAACTTCTTTCACATGCGTAACTTTCGCTACAGAGATTATTTATTGTAAGAAGTTAAATATCATCATCTATATCAATTACAATATCATAGATTAAAATGCCTTTTCAACTAGTATATGGCATTAGAATGAATAGTTTCTACTATGTTTATATTAAAAACTCTACCAAAATTAATATTTTATACCTAACGAATTGTATTGTATTACTCGTTAATTTGAAATAAAAAGTATATAAATACCTATATAGTAATAAGTATAAGTTTTTATTTATAAGTTATAGTTAAATTTCTCTCATAAATATTATTTCTACAATTGATAAAGGATTAATCAATTTGTCCTAATGCCATTTACAAAAATCAATGCAACTCCAAAATAAATAGCATTTTGATAAAATAACTACCAAGCATGCGAATAAGGAACATTAGAAAATCACCTTTTCCCTGTATTTCACCAAAAGTTGCGGATGACATTTGTTAAAAACATAAAAATGCCAGAAGATCAATGTTAATGGTCTTCTGGCGTTTTTTCTTGTTCTGTATTTGTTCTTATCTGAAATTCAGGCGTTCGCTCTAGCTGTTCAATAAATTTTTTAGTCTTAAAACGAATTCCTGTTTGTTCCTCGTAAATAGTTGTAATTATTTTTTTAATAAAATATTTTGTTTCCTTTTTCAGGTCTAGTTTCCCAATCTGGTCAATTGGTACAGTATAGAACATCCGAATAAGCTTAAGCTGGGTCGGTGTTAATCGAATGATATAAGGATCATGGTGATAACAGCGATGACACAAAAAACCACCTTGTGCAAAAGAAAATGCAAATTCACCGTCTACGGCACCACAAGCAGCACAAGTATGTAAAATAGGCTGCACACCTGTATAGGGTAGCATTTTCCATTCTACGAACAATGTAATGGCCTCCGGGTCATAACCTTCCTCAATGGCTTGTAACGCTTGTAGGAGCACATCAAACGCATATGGCTCAGGCTTCCCCTCTTCTACTACTCGCTCGACAAGTTCCATTATATAACTAGCATATGCTGTTGCCATAATATCCTCACGAATATGGCGCATTGAATTGAGATGCTCACCTTGTTGCAATGTTCCCATACCAGTATGATGCTGCACCATAAACATGCCATACGTAAATGGCTGTGTCACAGATGCTAGTCTACTGGAAGGCTTCTTCGCTCCACGAGCCATCGTCGCAACCTTTCCAGCTTCTCTTGTTAGTAATGTTACAATTTTATTTGATTCTCCATAGGCACGCACCTTTAGGACAATCCCTTCCCATTTATGAAGCATCGATCCCCCTCCTTTCTACACTGTTTCGCATGAAAATAGAGCTCTCCAATAAAATTATTGGACAGCTCCATTTAAAACTACAGCGATAAATAAGATTGTTGTAAAGTTGCTTCTTAACTTAAAAACAGATCCTATTAATATTCATCATCACGGAAACCGAAGTCACGTAAATGCGTTGATTTATTTCGCCAATCCTTTTGCACCTTTACCCAAAGCTCTAAATACACTTTTGAACCAAGAAGCATCTCAATATCTTTTCTAGCACGTATCCCTACTTCTTTTAATAGCGCACCACGTTTACCAATGACAATCCCTTTTTGCGAATCTCTTTCTACGATAATCGTTGCTGCTACACGAATTTTATCTTCATTTTCTTCATCACGGCGAATTTTATCAATCACAACAGCGATGGAATGAGGTATCTCTTCGCGCGTTAAATGCAACACCTTTTCACGAATTAACTCTGAAATAATGAAACGTTCAGGATGATCCGTTACTTGATCTGCTGGATAATATTGCGGACCCTCTGGTAAATATTTCGTTAATGTCGTTAATAAATCTTCTACATTATTCCCTTGTAATGCTGAAATCGGTACAATTTCCGCAAAGTCATAACGCTCTTTGTAGCTTTCAATTATCCCTATTAATTCATCTGGATGAATTTGATCGATTTTATTGATTACCAGGAAGACAGGCGTTGGATTACCCGCTAGCATTTCAAGGATGAATTCGTCACCCTTTCCAAGTTTCTGCTCTGCATTAACCATGAACATAATAACATCCACTTCACGCAATGTATTTTTAGAAACCTTTAGCATAAAATCCCCTAGCTTATGTTTAGGCTTGTGGATTCCTGGTGTATCTATAAAGATCATTTGGCTATCATTTGATGTTAGTACACCTTGTACTTTATTTCGTGTTGTTTGTGGCTTATCACTCATAATCGCAATTTTTTGACCAATAACACGGTTTAAAAATGTTGATTTCCCAACATTCGGTCGACCGATTATGGAGATAAAACCTGACTTATAGCCATTATTATTTTCCAGCATTCTCTAAATCCTCCGTTGTAAATGCAAACGGTAGTAATTCGCCTACAGACGTTACCGTGACATCACCTTTTAAATTTGTTAAATATACAGGCATAGATGGCTTGCAAAACTCCATCATCACTTGACGACAAGCTCCACATGGCGCACATGGTCCATCTGTATCAGCTACAATAGCAATCGCCTCAAAATCATAAATACCTTCTGACACAGCTTTGAAAAATGCTGTACGCTCAGCACAATTTGTCATACTATAGCCCGCATTTTCAATATTGCAGCCATGAATGACCTCTCCATCTTTCGTTAAAATCGCCGCGCCAACTTTAAATTTTGAGTAAGGTACATAAGCCTTTTCACGCGCTTTTTTTGATTCTTCTAGTAATGCTTGCATATCAATTGTCATCAATGTCCACCTCTACATAATCAATTTCACCTCGGCGTAATTGCGTCCGGATTTTGAATTGTGCCTAGGCCTGCATGAGGACCTACACGAAATCGGTCATTTCGGTAATGCCACAGGACGTGGCGTTTTTACCGATGCAGGTCAGTTAGCCGTTTTCGCAGGATGCAAAGTTGTTAGTCTAACATCCTTTGTACATTCCTTTCACAATCCGTGACATCTGCCGGAGGCTTTATCTTCATGAATGAAGATAAATAGCTCATCACCTTAAAGCGGGGTTGATTTCCGTTCCGGCTAGGCACTTTCCTAAGGGCGTCAGATGAGCCCTAAGGAGTTGCCCAAACCTCCACTCCAATCAACTTATAATTCATTTTAACAAATGACATCCCGAACTTTTGGTGAGTCTAATAAATCATAAATTCTCCAGCACAATTGCTACTACTTCATGACCGAACAGTAGTATTAAAACCATTTCGGTATAAATATGAGTAATCCGATTATAGCACTGAATATCGCAAATACAAGTACTGCACCTGCAGCAAGATCTTTCGCCTGCTTAGCAAGCGGATGGATCGTAGGTGAAGCTAAATCCACTACTCGTTCAATTGCTGTATTAATCATTTCAAGCGCAAACATTAGAGCAATTAATAACAATACAATATACCATTCTATACGAGATAAACCCGTAAAATAGCCAGCAATCAAAACTATTCCCGCACTAAGTAAGTGGGATTTAAAATTTTGCTCCGCACAGGCTGTAATAATACCTTTAAAGGCATACCCAAAAGAGCGTACAAATTTGCGAACATTCATTTATTCTCGTCCTAAGCCGAAAGATTGTAAAATCTCATCCTGCTTTCCGAACATCACCTTTTCATCTTCTGGCACCATATGATCATAGCCAAGTAAATGTAAGAAACCGTGGACTGCTAAAAAGCCTAATTCTCGCTCAAATGTATGCCCATATTCCGCTGCCTGTTCTTTTGTACGATCTGTTGAAATAATAATATCTCCTAATATACGAGGCATCCCTTCAAATGTTACTTCCATTTCTCCCGCACCTAATTCCTCCAGGGCAAATGAGATAACATCTGTCGGTTGATCCTTGTCACGATATTCTCGGTTTATTTCTTGAATCGCTTCATTTGTAACGAACGTCACTGACACTTCCGTTTCCGGCTCAATATTCTCTAGTTTCGCAGCTAGCTGCAAAAGCTTTTCAACAAGCTCCATATGCTCAGTAGCCACTTCATTTGTTTCATCTGTAAAATCAATTGTTAAAATCATAGATCCTCCTACTTATCTGCCTTTGGATATTCAATTCGTGAATGGAAAATTCCATTCAACGTTTCACAAAGTACTCTCTCTATACATTTTAACTCTTTTATCGAAATATCGCATTCATCAAACTGACTGTCTTGTACTCGATCATCAATAATTGCTCGTACCAACTTTTGAATTTTCTCTGCATTCGGTTCCTTCATCGATCGAACCGCTGCCTCAACGCTATCTGCAACACTAATAACTGCCGCTTCCTTCGTTTGCGGTTTCGGACCTGGATATCTGTACGTTGTATCATCTAAGCATTTTCCTTCTTCCTTCGCTTTAAAGTAGAAGTATTTTAACAGACTAGATCCGTGATGCTGCAAAGCAATATCAATAATTTCCTGTGGCATCTTATATCGTTTTAGCATTTCAGCCCCATCAGTAGTATGCGCAATTATAATTTCCGCGCTTTTTTCCGGAGACAATGAATCATGGGGATTAATACCAGACATTTGATTCTCGATGAAGAAGGCAGGGCGCTTCGTTTTGCCAATATCATGATAATAGCATCCTACACGAGCTAGTAATCCATCCGCACCAATTTCCTCACATGCAGCCTCCGCTAAGTTCGCCACCATAACACTATGATGATATGTTCCCGGGGCCTCCATTAGTAATTTTTTCAGCAATGGATGGTTCGGGTTCGATAATTCAATTAAACGCAACGACGACAATAAGCTAAATGCTGATTCAAAGAATGGTAAGAGACCCATTGTAAGAGCTCCTGATAATAAAGCCGATATCATTGCCGCGATAAAGTAAAACACTAACTCTGACAAGCCGTAGGAAGATTGTGTCATCAGTAAATAAAATGCAATAAATAACATATTTACGAGCCCTATAATACCTACAGTATGTAAAATATGCGAACGTTTTTCCATACTTTGCAAAAAGAATAAACTCGCAAATCCTCCAAAAATTATATACAGTGTAATTTCCATCTGCATAACAGATGAATAACCCTCTTGGAATATAACACCCGCAGATGCTGCTGTCATAACCGTAATAAGAACTGCAGCACGGTCATCCGCTAATAACCGTACTAGCATCGTTGCCAATGCTGTTGGGAAAAGGAAGGCAATCGTAACATCGAAACCTCCTGAGACTAGACTAATAAATTTCATCAGCAGGATCGATAAACTATAAACAATTACTGTTACCAACAGGGCATTACGTTTTTTGTACTCATCTATATGCCAGCGTTCGAATAAAACAAACATGAACATCATTTCAAGAAGTATTAAAATAATCAGCCCTGCAATCGGCTTCATCGATGCCTTATTACTTACCATACCTAGAAGCTCTAATTGACGGAACGCCTCATTATCAATAATTTGCCCTTCCTGTACGATGATTTGTCCTTGAAGAATTCGAGTTGGTTCAACTGATTCCCTCACTTGTTCCTTTCGAATTTTCGTTTGTTCCTCGTTTATCGTCTCGTTTTCAATAATACTCGTACGACCAATTAAAACTACCGTATTAAATATTTTATCAGGATAGCCTCGTTGTCCACGAATTTTTGTCTCAAAATCATTTTGAGACGCAAACACATTTTCAGATCGAATGGATTTTTGTAAATATTCCTGTACGAGTTTTGATAGTTGTGTACTTGTTCTTTTTAGATCCGCTTCACTTTGTACTAACAATCCTTCTAGTTGTGAATCAGTGAAGACAATGGGCATTTGCTCTGAATCTATAGATTCAAGTTTTTTACGAAGCTGCGCCACTTGATCAACAACAGGAATAGGTTCTTTGCTACTCTCAACATCTGCCTTTACCTCGAGAACATAGTCGAATAAAGACGTTACAATCGAAGCTCGCTGTTTAGCAACATCCGCAGAAAATTGATAGACTGGTGCAACTGCATTTGTTGCTTTTTCTCGTTCCTGTTGCGTTTTATAAGTATCTTCTATCGTTTTAGTAGATCGTACTGTTTCAGGCGCTAGCTGTAATGGTTTAAAATCATATGTAACACCTTTAACATTGCCATACATAAAAGTAAATTGTAGGGCTCCTGTTAAGATGAGAACGACAATTAAAAAGTAGCGAAAGCCAATAAGTTCTGTTATTTTTTTTAATTGTTTCTCCATCTTGCACCTCCTCTATCTACCTACTATCATACCAATTCAAAAAACATTTTTCCCGAAAAATGTATAAGAAAGTAAAAAAACAGCTATACACATCGTATAGCCGTCACAAATTTTTCCATTTTTAAACCTTTTTCATGCTTGTTAAGTTTTGGATCATCATCAAAACGTGTGGTTGAGTTCCGTTCCGACTGTGCGCTTTGTTACTGTCGCTTTACTTTCGCACAGTTAAAACATTCGCTGCCGCTACGTTAGGACTGCGCTTTCGCACAGAAAACATCCGTTACGCTGCAGAGTCTCGGGCCAACACGATGTTGGTCACGAAGGCGTTATCACAGGACGTGATGTTTTTAGCCTTCGTTCCTCTATATCGCTAATCCCCAAGGAGTCGCCCAGTCGTAACGAAGATCAACTTATTTACATAGTAGACGTTTTAAACAAAAGTCATCCACAACTTTTGGTGATGAACCTAAGTTTTGTATATCGCGTTACTTTGGTCTTTTAAACACCTGTTGAACCTGCCGCTACGCGGTCATATTAAAGTTGCTGCTCTTCGTATGCTTGGATGATTTTTGCTACGATTGGGTGGCGTACTACATCACCTTGTTCTAAAGTTTGGAAATGTATAGATTTTACGTACTTTAATGTTCGTTCCGCTACGATTAATCCAGATTCCATATTTTTTGGTAGGTCAATTTGTGTTTTGTCGCCGGTAATGACCATTTTTGAGCCAAATCCTAGTCGCGTTAAAAACATTTTCATTTGCTGATGTGTCGTATTTTGAGCTTCATCTAAAATAACAAAGGCATCATCTAATGTACGGCCACGCATATATGCTAAAGGTGCAATTTCTATTGTGCCTCTTTCAATAAGCCTTTGTGTTTGTTCTGATCCGTAAATATCGTTTAAAGCGTCATAAAGAGGGCGTAAATAAGGATCTACCTTTTCCTTCAAATCCCCCGGAAGAAAGCCTAGAGACTCGCCTGCCTCTACTGCAGGGCGTGTTAAAATAATACGCTTAACGTGCCCGTTTTTTAGCGCCTGTGTTGCCATGACTACCGCTAAATACGTTTTCCCAGTACCGGCTGGTCCGATACCAAAAATAACGTCCTTATGACGGATTGCTTGTATGTATTCTCGTTGACCTATTGTCTTTGCACGAATAGGCTTGCCTTTCGTCGTGCGAGCTATTTCTTCATCATAAAGTTCTGCAAAGTATTCAATCGTTCCTTTTTGTGTCATTTCAATTGCTGTTGCAACATCACGCTGATCAATATTAATACCTTTACGAATGACCTTTAAAAGAGCATGTAAAAGGAATGTTGCTTGTTCCTTTGCATCCTCTTCACCAGCAAGCTGAATTTGTTCCCCACGTGTAATAATGTGGACTTTTAGAGCCTCTTCGATTAATTTCATATTTGCATCGGAAATTCCGAGTAGCATGACCGCTTCGTTTGGATTATCCACTTGTAATACAGTTAAATGTTCTGACATAATCATTCTCCTTGTAGGCCTTGTATTGGACTGGCAATGTTTTCATTGACTAAAAATAGAACTTTCCCTTCAACTGTACCATTCCCCCACTTTACCTGTAAAAGGTTTTCTTTTTTTATAACCGTTTTCGCAGGTAGTGAACGAAGTACCTTTTCATGAAGCAATGGTATGAGCAATGAATCTATTTTGGATTCATTAAGCTCTACTTGCACTTTTTTTGAGTACTGCTCCTCAACAACCGAAACATATGGATCGAGCCAATCAGGTAAATCCTTCTTTTGCACATAGTCAACTTTATCTTTTTCTTCATGAATGCCTTTCACTAATACGCGCCACTGCTTTTGTTGTAGCGTTTCCATCGTTAGTTTTGTTGGAATTTTAAATGAACATTCAAGCCAATAATCTGCGTAAACTTCTCCCTTAGCCCCAACAAAGACTTGATCTTCACCACTTTCAATTACGCCACTTACGAGAACATCACCTTCGTAAGCCGTATCGTTAACTGAAATTTTCCGTTCTCCATTTTGAATATTAAAGTGAGTAATTACACCACTTTTTGTTGCTACTAAATGCTCCGCTAACTTTTCATTCGTTTGTTTAGTTTGTTTTGGGGACTCCTGAGGTCGTAAAATTACACGTCCACCGTACTTTTCAATATGCACCCACGAAAGGTCTCGATGCCCTTCTAATAGCTTCTGTCGCATGACAGCATCCGAGGGTAAGTTTTTTTTAGAAATGGGTGTTTCTAATTGAAATGTATCTTGAAAGGTCTTTCCTAGACGTTCCTCTAACTCCGGTGTTGCCGCTTTAATATCAATCCGCCAAATAACCTGCGCACATAGTAATGGTATTAATATCATCAACGCTAGGCCAAGCAAAGTCCAAAGCTGCGCTCGAAAAACTTGAAGTTCATCTGCATAATAGATTGCCATTTTAAGTCGGTAACGACTACGCACACGGCGAATCTTTGGTAGATAATGCATAGTTGTTTCAAAGACAACCTCTTGTTCACGAAAAACAACACGCTTTAATGGCACATGTTGCGCATGCAATGCTTGAATAAAAGGATGAACATTTTCATGGCGCTTTATACGTATGATAATTGGCCGATTATTCCACATTATCGCTCACACCCATATTCTTTGTCATTTTCATCTGAAGCTCCTGTAAATCCTCTACAGAAAGATGCAACATATCTTCTTTAAGAGCATTAATTTCCACCGATTTTCCACGCACAGTAATATGATAGTCTGCGTAGATAAAAGAGCACGATGAAGCATCAGCATGTAGAAAACGATACGGGCCAATGATTTTTAGTGTTTCATATTGTAATAATTCAAGTAGTGGCGTTAATTGAAATAGTTTTCTCATAAAAAAATGCCTCCTTCTTCGGCAATATATGCATCGAAAAAGGAGGACATGCTAGTTATTTTCTTTTTGCTTTTGGAGGGCCTAAAACTTCTGCCATTACAACAGCCTGCATGAATGATTTTTTTGATGTCGGTAATTGAAAAGCCGATTGTGGTTCAGCTACTCCCTCGACTTTTTTTCCAGCTGCCAAACGGCCAATACTTTCTCTATTCGACGTACGACCCATTTTCTCAGTCGGGACTAAAGAGGGAGCTACATAGCTCGGTGTTTTTTCAATTACTGTTTTTTCGACATTTTTTTTCGGCTCTTCGAATTGGGGCTTTTCATTTTCCCATTCACCTAAAAACCCACGTGCAAAATCCTCAAAACTCTGTGGTTTAGATTGTTGCTGTTGCGTCACCTCTGCTCTTTTTATAACAGGAGGCTCTACTTGTGAACCCTTGTTAAAAGGAGGCATTGGTTTTTGTTCTTTCTTTTTTGATTTACCGAAAATAGAGCTGACTATGGCAATTATCACAAATATAATTAATTGTTCCATTTATTAGTACCGCTCCTTTCAGTTTTTTTATTGGTTAGATTCATTAGTTTCTGATTTATCTGAGCCTACTTTAGAAATGGAGTCTCGCATCGCTGTATCTGCTTGAATGTTACGGTAGTTCATGTAATCCATAATACCAAGATTACCCGAACGTAGAGCCTCTGCCATAGCCTGTGGTACTTCAGCTTCAGCTTCTACTACTTTCGCTTTCATCTCTTGTACGCGTGCAATCATTTCTTGCTCGTTCGCTACAGCCATCGCACGACGTTCTTCAGCCTTCGCTTGGGCAATGTTTTTATCAGCCTGTGCTTGTTCAATTTGTAATTCAGCACCGATGTTTTTGCCGATGTCAACATCAGCAATATCGATCGATAAGATTTCAAATGCTGTACCTGAATCTAGACCTTTTGATAAAACCGTTTGAGAAATCATATCAGGGTTTTCTAAAACTTCTGTATGATGCACAGCCGAACCAATTGTCGAAACGATCCCCTCACCTACACGAGCAATAACCGTTTCTTCACCAGCACCACCGACTAAACGTTCAATGTTTGCTCGTACAGTAATACGTGCCTTCGCTTTTACTTCAATCCCGTTCATCGCAACACCTGAAATAAATGGTGTTTCAATGACTTTCGGGTTAACAGACATTTGTACCGCTTCTAATACGTCACGTCCCGCTAAATCAATAGCTGCACAACGTTCAAATGATAACTCAATATTTGCACGATGAGCCGCGATTAACGCATTTACTACACGGTCAACATTACCACCTGCTAAATAGTGACTTTCAAGTTGATTGATCGTAACAGGTAATCCTGCTTTATGTGCTTTTATTAATGGGTTCACGATTCGTGATGGGATTACACGACGTAAACGCATACCGATTAATGTGAAAATACTAACACGGACACCTGCAGCAAGTGCAGAAATCCATAGCGCCACTGGTACAAAGGTAAAGAATACCGCGACTACAATGAATAATAAGACTAGCCCTGCAATTGGACCTAATAAAGCTAAATCAAAACCCATTTGCTATTCCTCCATCTCTTTTTCTGTTCGTCTCACAACAATTCGTGAGCCCTCTACTTTAATAATTTCTACATGATTTCCAGCATCTACGTAGCCACCTTCCGATACTACGTCAATGCGTTCACTACCAAATAACATTGTACCCGCCGGACGAAGGGGTGTAATCGCTTTACCCACTTTTCCAAGCAGTTCTGTGCGATTCACGTTAGATACATAGCCCTCTTCCGTCGTTGTCGCATCCATCAAGACAAGCTTGTTTAAAACATGTAATTTTTTACCGAAAAATTTCATCAAGATCACCATTCCTATTATCGCTACAACAAATGCAATGAAAATCGCTATAATCATTTGCATCATGTTTGCACCTGCCAGTATTAGACTTAGTAATATTAGCGCACCACCTAAAATACCAACAATACCACCGGGGACAAAAAACTCCGCTATAACAAGCGCTAAACCTACAATAAATAAAAGTAATGTCTCATAACCTGCCAAGCCCGCCACCATATGACCGAAGAAAAATAATCCTAACGCTGACAATCCCATTATACCCGGAACACCAAAACCTGGCGAATATAGCTCAACTACAAGCCCCAAGCTTGCAATCGACAATAAAATCGGAACGATAATCGGATTTGTAATAAAACGAGCAAGCTTTTCAGCAAAAGTAGGTTCAATCGGAACGATGTCACGCTCATCTATTTGCGTTGCATTTAAAAGATCCTGGAAATTCGAAACCGTTCCATCAGAATAACCAACTTTTTCTGCCTCTGAAGCTGATAACGTTAATAAATTCCCTTTTCCTGCTCGAAATTCTGGTAAATCAACAGATACATCAGCCATTGCTCGTGCATATTTTGGATCGCGTTTTTTTGATTCTGCAGCTGCCTCCATTTGAGCAACCCATGCACTATGAGCCTTTAAATCTGCTGCATTTCCTGCTGAATCAATAACTGCAGCCGCCCCGATCGTTCCATTTGGCACCATGTAGATTTCATCCGCATGTAAGGCTAAAAAGGCACCTGCAGAATGAGCATCTTTGTTAATGTACGCAATTTTACGTATATCCGTTGCATCCATAAGCATTGCAATATCACCGGCTGCATTCACAAAACCACCAGGTGTATGAATGTCTAAAATAATCGCTTCTGCATTGTTTTCTTCCGCCTCTTTAAAAGCTCGTTCTAAAAATGCGTGAAGTCCTCTTTCTACTTCATTATGAATTGGTATGTGGTAGACCTTGCTACTTGCAAAAGCAGACGTTAGTGGAAACGCTAACAAAAATGTCATCCAAATAACTAGTAAATAACTGAGGATTCTTCGTCTTCGCATCTTTTTCCCTCCCTTCTAACATGCTTCTCTCCTGTATATACGACTGACTTTGCAAAAAGTTTCATAAATCCTAATAATTTTATTATACAGTGAATTATTAACTTATGTGGCCCCGGATAAGGCTTCTACTATAAGTATGTAACATAAAAGCCGAATGAATCACAAAGATCACATTCGGCTTCTCCAATATGTACGTAAAATTGAGCTAATGTAAAATACCTGAAATTAATCGACATGAGATTAATTTCAGGTATATTTTTGTCTGCTCAGTGAATCATACAATTGCGTGTTATGAACGTAGGGATTTTTAATGGGAAATTAAATTACCACTTACGTTTACGTGCAGCTTCTGATTTCTTTTTACGTTTTACGCTAGGTTTTTCGTAGAACTCGCGCTTTCTAACTTCTTGAATTGTACCACTTTTTGATACAGTACGTTTGAAGCGGCGAAGAGCATCTTCAAGCGATTCGTTTTTGCGAACGACAGTTTTTGACATCTCTCTTTCCCTCCCTCCGAACACACGTCAATACACAAATAGGCTAATAACCATTTGCTGTGTACTAAAGAATTATAACGTATTGTCTAAAAATGGTCAATAGAAAGTGTACGAATTAATCTGGTGAATTTTTGGTTTTATTCCCTTAAGAATTTTCAGCTCACTTTTGGACAACAATAAACATACAAATTTTATTAATTATAGGTTCAATGAGGAGAATAAAATGAAAACATTTATCAATAAATTAAATCCTCCAAAAGCACTTGTTTTGGGCTTCGCCATCATCATTTTAATCGGAACATTTTTCTTAACGCTCCCCATTGCAACGGTCGACGCTAATGGTCTTTCATTTTTAGATGCTCTATTTACCGCTACCTCCGCTACTTGTGTAACAGGACTGATTGTTGTAGATACCGGCGATACATTTTCGATATTTGGAGAATTAGTTATTCTTTTTCTTATCCAAATTGGCGGACTGGGCTTTATGACATTTGCGACGTTATTATTTTTACTATTAGGAAAAAAAATTTCTTTAAAAGAACGACTTTTGTTAAAAGAGGCATTTAATAACGTTACAATAGCTGGCCTAGTTAAATTAGTTAAAAGGATCCTGTTATTTACTGCATTAATTGAAATGATAGGTGGCTTCATTTTATCTATACGTTTTTCGTTCGATATGCCTGTAGGTAAAGCCTTTTACTTCGGATATTTCCATGCCATCTCGAATTTTAATAATGCTGGTTTTGATATAATGGGTGACTTTAAGAGCTTAACAGAGTATGTAGATGATCCTTTCGTCGTATTCACTATTTGTGCACTTATTACGATTGGGGGCTTAGGATTTATTGTTATTAACGAACTATATGAATACCGCAGAACGAAGCGACTTTCAGTGCATACAAAAATTGTTTTAACTACTACGTTTATATTAACAGTAGGATCGACGCTATTAATTTTCTTATTTGAATACAACAATAGTAAAACCATTGGCCCACTATCTGAATGGGGCAAAATTCTTGGTTCATTATACCAAGCTGTGACACCTAGAACTGCTGGCTCTAATACCCTCCCTATTGGTGATTTAACACATTCAACACTATTTTTAATCATTTGGTTAATGTTCATCGGAGGAGGTTCTGGATCAACTGCTGGAGGTATCAAAATAACGACTTTCGCAGTTTTAGTTGCTACGATGTGGTGTCAAATGAAAGGGAAAGAAGATGTAGTGCTTTTTAGGCGTAGAATTGTTAATGAAACGATTTTGAAAGCTTTAACAGTTACAATGTGTGGGATGATGATAGTCGTAATCGTTACCATCGTCTTAAGTCTTATTGAACAACGTCATAGTTTTATGATGTATTTATTTGAGGCTACTTCTGCATTCGGAACAGCTGGACTTACAATGGGGCTAACTCCCGAGCTATCAACCGGCGGCCGTCTTCTGATTATATTAACAATGTTTGTAGGAAGATTAGGCCCCTTAACAATTGCTTTCGCCATTACAAATCGTCGAAAAACGGAGGCTTTCCGTCATCCAAAAGGAAAAATTATGATTGGCTAACCATAATAAAGGAGCGATGCACACAATGACGATCAAACAATATGCTGTTATAGGTCTAGGTAGGTTTGGTGTAAGCGTAGCCCGCAAATTATATGAAGCCGGGAATGAAGTTTTAGGAATCGATATTAATGAGGAAAGAGTCGAAGATGCTGAACTTTATGTTACACACGCAGTAGTTGCTGATACGACAGAAGAAAAAGCACTTAACTCCATTGGAATCAGAAATTTCGATTGTGTCATTGTCGCTATAGGTATTGATATGCAATCAAGTATTTTAACGGTCTCATTATTAAAGGAAATAGGCATAAAAAAAATAATTGCAAAGGCTCTCGGCAAAAGACATGGACAGGTTTTAGAAAAGGTTGGAGCTGATTGGGTTATTTACCCTGAAAGAGATATGGGTGAGCGAGTAGCTAATCAGCTTCTTTCACCAAACATGCTGAATTATATTGAATTATCAAAGGAATACAGTATAGAGGAAATTATGATTCCTTCTAAAATGGCCGGACAAAGTTTACGGGATTTAGACATTCGTTCGAAATATAATGTCAGTGTTATTGCCATAGTTCGGGATGGTAATATTACCATCTTACCCTCTCCTGATCAGATTATTGAAGAAAGCGATCTATTAGTTATGATTGGCCATAGAAAGGATCTTACTATATTTTCAAGTGTTGAATAGATAAAATACAAAATAACGAAGGTTGTGTCCGAAGAAGATTTCTCCTTTGAAACAGCCTTCGGTATTTATCAGAAGATTTTCTTGTTATCCCTATCGTCTTTTAAAATCTCTACAGCTTCTCTGAAACGTTGAGAATGAACAACTTCTCGTTCACGTAAAAATTTCAAGCTATCATTTAAATCAGTGTCATCTGATAAATCAATAATCCACTGATATGTCGCCCTTGCCTTTTCTTCAGCTGCAATATCCTCATACAAATCAGCAATCGGATCCCCTTTAGCTTGAATATAAGTTGCCGTAAACGGTGATCCAGCTGCATTCTGATAAAATAATGCCCTGTCATGATTAACATAGTGCTCTCCGAGACCTGCCTCTTTTAGCATCTCTGGAGTAGCATCCTTTGTTAGTTTATAAATCATCGTGGCAATCATTTCTAAGTGAGAAAACTCCTCTGTCGCTATATCGGTTAACAGTCCAACTACTTTATCTGGAATCGTATAGCGCTGATTCATATATCTAAGGGCTGCTGCTAATTCCCCGTCTGCACCACCATACTGCTCAATTAAATACTTAGCCAGCATAGGGTTGCATGTACTAACCCTTACAGGATACTGGAGCTTTTTTTCATAATACCACAAAAATAGTTCCTCCTAGTTACTCATAATCAATTATGCCTGGAGCATAATTGCATTTAGAATCGGCTTTGGTCGTGCACAAAAAACCACTAATACATTTGGTAGCCGACGTTACACTTTCAATAAACAGTTAAACTTGCCATGGCCAAGGTGTATCTATCCAATTAAACGGATAATTTGAATAACTTCTCCCAAAATTCATAAGCGGACCAAATTTCTGTTCAAATTCAACCTTAAGTCGCATACTGATTTCAGTGTTTTCGTTAAATTGCTGAATAGCATCAAAATCGTGAGGATGAGTATCTAAATAAAGATTTAATTCCACTATTACAAAATCAATGGCTTGGATTTCTTCAAGTAGCGTATAAAATTCGGGTGGCATCTCCTTACTCATTCTTTATCCCTCCTTGCTGGGGATTTGGATAGGGGCTAAATAATTGAGGCCATAACGTGCCTGATCTGAGAGCTTCTCTAGGGGTTGGGTATTGCGGTAGCCCAGGCGGTTGAAAACCCATATATAATTGAGGCGGTGTTGAAAAACTTTTAACTCTTATAGGTGGACATGGATCGAACGGACTAACAAAAGGCTTCCAATACTTATATTGAGTAAACATTGTATCCTCCCTTCTGTATCAATTACATCAGTGGAGTATATGAAGTAGATTTAATTTATATTCAGACATAGATCTATTTAATCGTAGCAAATAATTCGCATATCATGTATAAGTATGAACACATAATAAAACTCGCATTTAAAAAATGCGAGCTATATTTTATGTTTAGTTTGGTAGGGTCCTTTGCCCATCAGACGCACAGATAAAAATTACACCTATTTATTTTTAAAATGTTACTCCAAGAAAATATCCTATAGAAATAAAAATAATTACCCATACCATCGCACCAAAACAAGCAAAAGCCAGAAAAGTACTAAACTTCATCTGTGTGATTCCAGACATGTAACTTGTAACGTGTCTAATCCCCGGAACAAAATATCCTATAATTATTGTCCACGGTCCAAAACGATGAAACCAACGTTCAACTTTAGTAAACCGTCTATTATTTAGTCCAAACCACTTTCCATATTTTATTATTAATGGTGTTCCTAATTTATTTCCAATTGCATAGCTAAATACCATACCAGTGGATGCACCTAAAAAGCTTAAGATAATACTCAATAGAAAGTTTAAATGTCCCTCATGACACAAAAATCCCACAAACGTCATTAAGATCTCATCGGGAATGGGTAAGCCAATTATTCCTAAAGATAAGATTAAAAATATAGCTAGGTATCCATATTGACTTATAAAACTGCTTATGAATTCCACGAATAGTTTCTCCTTTTTTAATACAAATCGTTACCTATTTCATTAAACATCATATATTCCCCCATTTTTTCATTTAAAACACTCGAAGGATTATTAAAAACGGAGAGGCAATTAAGATTAAATAATAGTTTTTGATTGACCTGCTAATGATCTACGCATTCAATCTTAAATTCCCTATATTATCGATGTTACTAAGCTATGTAAAAATTCGGTTCATATCTATACAAAGTTCTTGTAAAATGACCCAATCATCAAGATTTTTATATTCATAAGATTCTTAATGATAACACATAAAAATGATGATATTCCTCTCTGTACATTTTTACAAGTACTTTTCATAATACATCATCTACCATGAGTTAAAAAGAGGTGTATTGTGAATAAAACAACAACAATCGTTCAATAGGTTAAATTTTTATAATAATCATCCATAAATGCTAATGGAATTTATCAATTTGCTCATTTTTTATGTACAGGAATATCATTTCAGGAAATGAATATTTTCCATTATTAGACTCTCAATCAAATTTTCAATGAAAACGGGGCTAGTCCATAACGAACAGCCCCGTAGTCCTTACTATTAATAATTAGAATCTGCAATTAATCCGTTCATAATAGCAACACCAGAACTTGCTCCAATACGAGTAGCTCCAGCCTCAACCATCTTTTGCATATCTTCTAAGCTTCGTACACCGCCAGAAGCTTTTACACCTAAATCTGGGCCTACTGTTTTACGCATTAAGGCAATATCTTCTGCAGTTGCACCACCAGTAGAAAAACCTGTTGATGTTTTCACATAGTCAGTACCTGCTGCCACAGCTAGCTCACATGCTTTTACTTTTTCTTCATCTGTTAGTAGGCAAGATTCAATAATTACTTTTACAAGTGCGCTACCTTTTGCCGCTTCAACAACTGCAGCTATATCTGCTTGCACAACGTCATAGTTTTTATCCTTTAATGCACCGATATTGATAACCATGTCTACCTCTTTTGCACCGTTAGCAATCGCATCTTTCGCTTCGAATGCTTTAACAGCTGGTGTGTTAGCACCTAAAGGGAAGCCAATTACTGTACAAACTAAAACATCTGAGCCTTGTAAAAGCTCGCTGCTGTATTTCACCCAAGTTGGATTTACACAAACAGAAGCAAAGTTAAATTGTTTTGCCTCTGCACACAATTTTTCGATTTGCTCTTTTGTAGCTTCAGCCTTTAATAATGTGTGATCAATCATACGTGCGAAATTTTGTTCCATTTTATTAGACTCTCCTTCTATCAACAAGTTGTACGTACCTCTCTGGAATCATAACATTTTTTAACGTTTCCGTCTAATTTTGAATGAAATTAGATGAATTCAAATTATTTTAGAAACAACTCCATCATCCCTAGGCATAATTACATCCGGAATCGTGTTTGTGCTTGCACATTCGACTCCGCGGGTATTCGCTCCGCTTCCGCAGGTATTCCCACACTTCCGCGGGTATTCCCACGCTTCCGCGGGTATTCGCTCTCCTTCCGCGGGTATTCACTTCGCTTCCGCGGGTATTCCACACTTCCGCGGGTATTCCCACACTTCCGCGGATATTCCCACACTTCCGCGGGTATTCACTCTCCTTCCGCGGGTATGTATTCACTCTCCTTCCGCGGGTATTCGCTCTCCTTCCGCGGGTATTCGCTCTCCTTCCGCGGGTATTCCCACGCTTCCGCGGGTATTCACTCTCCTTCCGCGGGTATTTCACACTTCCGCGGGTATTCCCACGCTTCCCCAGGTATCCCCTTCGCTTCCGCGGGTATTTAGACAGAAAGAAGTTAAAATATAGCAAAACACCGTTCAAAGTTTGAACGGTGTTTCTATTCATAGGTACTCTTTTGTTATTTTATAGTTTCTAATACACGAACAAATTGTCCTTTAGAATGAGGATATCCAGCTTGTGTAATTTTCACTTTTACAAGCTGACCGATTAAGCTTTCAGGACCTTCAAATACTACTTTTAAGTAATTATCAGTATAACCTGTTAAAAGCCCTGCCTCACCGCTTTCATCATGCACGAATTCTTCAGGAATTACCTCTAGCACTTGATCTTCAAAGCGAGAAGAATATTCCTTCGCTAATTGATCATTTAAAGCGATTAATCGGTGAACACGTTCGTTTTTAATGTTTTCGTCAATTTGGTCCTCCATGCGCGCAGCTGGTGTACCTGTACGTGGAGAGAATGGGAATACGTGTAATTCAGAAAACTTATGGTCACGAATAAAGTTATATGTTTCCATGAACTCTTCCTCAGTTTCACCTGGGAAACCTACGATTACGTCAGAAGTGACAGCCAAGTCTGGTAAAGCTTCATGTAGTTTAGTTAAACGTTCACCGAAGAACTCCATTGTATACTTACGACGCATACGTTTTAAAACTGTATCTGAGCCAGATTGGATTGGAATGTGTAGGTGGTTAACAACGATTTTTGATTCACGTAAAACTTCAATCACTTCATCTGTTAATTGACTTGCCTCAATCGAAGAAATACGAAGACGTTTTAAGCCTTTTACATTTGCCTCTAAATCACGTAGAAGCTGGGCTAAATTGTAATCTTTTAAGTCTTGTCCATAGCCACCTGTATGAATACCAGTTAGTACAATTTCAAGATACCCTGCGTCCACTAGTTGTTGGGCTTGGCTCAATACTTCTTGAGGATCTCGAGAGCGCATTAACCCACGTGCCCACGGAATAATACAAAACGTACAGAAGTTATTACAGCCTTCTTGTATTTTTAAAGATGCGCGTGTACGGTCTGTAAATGCAGGCACATCTAATTCCTCATACACACGATTTTTCATAATGTTACGCACAGCATTAATTGGTTGGCGTTCAGTAAGATATTGATCTATGTAGCCAAGTAATTTTGTACGATCCTGTGTTCCTACAACAATGTCAACACCAGGAATTGCCATAATTTCAGCTGGAGATGTTTGAGCGTAACAGCCTGTAACACAAATGACAGCGTCTGGGTTTTGACGAATAGCTCGACGAATAACTTGACGTGATTTTTTATCCCCTGTATTTGTTACTGTACATGTATTAATGACATAGACGTCTGCTTGACGATCAAACTCCGTACGATCATAGCCTTCTTCTTTAAACAACTGCCAAATTGCTTCTGTTTCATAATGATTTACTTTACAACCTAGAGTATGGAAACTCACGATTTTTGATCGCTCGTTACTCATAATATATATCATCCTTTCAAGAGTACACTACAATAAATTAAATTATCAACGTGTCTTATAATAGCACAAATAAATATAATGAGCCTAGCTTTTTGGCTAGGCTTCAAAAAATATATAAATGAAAAGTAATTACTAATAAGAGTTACTCTACTAAAAATACAAATAATATAAAAGAAAAAAAGCCCAATCTCAAAATAAATTGCAAAAAGGCAGTTAAAAATTTAGATTCACTCTAATTTTCAACTGCCAACTAAAATAGTAAATTTTTATCAGTGCCTTTAAATAGTCTTGGGCAGTTTTTTCAATTACATTTTCTCATTGAACAGCCCTTTAATTTGTACTGTTGTTCTGCACCTCTAAAAACTAAATTATGGGCTAACAGGAGGAGTAAGTCCTAAAAGAACAGGAGTTACTACAGTACTACCCGTTCCAAGGCGAACTTGTTGAACTTGCAGTACTTTTACTGTAAGATCCAGAACAATTTTTTCGCGTAATGTGCTGAAAGTACCTTCTGGTGCTGCCATAACTGGTGAAAAATCAAGTTCAAAGAAGTTTGCAGCAACTAACTCGCCAAATGGTTGTTCATTGTACTTCACGAGATTTTGGAAGAATGCCTTATCCAATCGAGCATCCATTTGAGTTCTTTCATTCAGGAAGTTCGCTTCGGCAAACTCAGAAATTCCTATGATTGGAGTAGTGCCACCAGGTGTTTGTGGAAAAATTAGTTCAGTAAAACCAGAAAACGGAACGTCTGCAATTCTATCACGAAGTGCGCCATTACATGCTGATGAAGCATATTCTATATTTTTACGAATATGTCCTGCTACAAATAATTTAGCTCTTGTTACTCTGAAAAAGTCAGTGTTATCAATACGTGCAAATCTAACCGGCACTAATTTAACTTGATTTAGGAATACATTTTTTTTCACTCTTTTGATTTCAGTTGCTGCAGGAGTAAGCGTAATATCTGACTCCACAACTATTTGAAGTGTTGGCTCTGCAAGTACAACTGGAACTTTAATAGTTGGAGCTGTAACTGGTGTAGCGATTAGTGGAGTAGCCTCACTATTTAAAGGTATTTGTTCAGTTGATGCTACAGGACAAGGTAGCATTTGATTTTCTATTTGATCACTCAAAAAATTCCCTCTTTTCATTTTTTGTCATTAGAGAGCGCTCTCTATATTGCTAGAATATGTAGCTCTTAACTCTATGCATGGACGTATATACTAGTTTTTTTCTGATATTAAAAAAGGGATTTTTGAGCTGAGAGATAAGTTTTTATTACTGACTGTCATAACGGATTCGAATTTTCTGTACTTGTAGCATATGAATGATTAATTCTAATACTATATTTTGGCACAATTGGTTTGAATGAATTAATGATTCATCTTGTGCAGATACTGCATTTGTAGTCTGAAATGTAGTATATTCAATATTTTGATTTATAAAGCCTTCAATAAATAATTTTCCCTTTAACGCTGTACATGTCCCATTATTCAATGATCGGGAAAACTGACTAGGTACGAATCTACAATTGGTAAGTACTACCTCATTCGAGATATCTTTTATCCCCACAATTCCTTTGTCAAATTGAATAAATTCTTCAAGACATATTTCAATTTTATATTCCCCTACGACAACTGGAACTCTAATATGCATAACATCATCGGAAGCGTAAGAGTGATTATTTGTTTCTCCCTTTTTAATTGATTGTGTGTTATGTAAAGGAACTACAACTGATTTAGACGGATTACTCGTCTGTTTATTTTTTTCATAAGTATCATTTTTCATTAAAAATATTATTTCATTAATTTTTGAGTGAACTAGACGACAATCGGGCTGTTCAGGATAATCCGTTGAAGTATTAAATAGTTTGGTTTCAAGTTGAGGGGTAAGTTGATTGTTTAAATCAAGAAAATCAAATGTATTTTTAACAACCTCACCACAAATAGGAGCATGAAGAAAATCATCAATTTCTATATGAGTAGAAATTAGACTTTTTTTGGTTATAGAATTTATTTGTCCTTGCGCTGAACTAGTAGATACACTAATATCACCTGTAGAATTGTTTTTCTTCATCTCTTCTGCATCAATCTCTACATCAACTTTAGATGTGATGTGTAGCTCGCTATTAGGATCTAAATGCGCTGCTAGATCCTCTTCTTCCATAGGACTGGTTTCATCCGCCTCTTCTTTATTAAGGAGATCATTCATTTCATTCTCTACATCAACTTCAGAAGGGATGTGTAGCTCGCCATTAGAATCTAAATGCGCTGCTAGATCCTCTTCTTCCATAGGACTGGTTTCATCCGCCTCTTCTTTATTATGGAGATCATTCATTTCATTCTCTACATCAACTTCAGAAGGGATGTGTAGCTCGCCATTAGAATCTAAATGCGCTGCTAGATCCTCTTCTTCCACAGGACTGGTTCCATACGCCTCTTCTTTATTAAGGAGATCAATCATTTCATGCTCTAGATCAGCTTCAGAAGGTATGTGTAGCTCGCCATTAGGATCTAAATACGCTGCTAGATCCTCTTCTTCCATAGGACTGGTTTCATACGCCTCTTCTTTATTAAGGAGATCAATCATTTCATGCTCTAGATCAGCTTCAGAAGGTATGTGTAGCTCGCCATTAGAATCTAAATACGCTGCTAGATCCTCTTCTACAGAACTGGTATCATCAGCTTCTTCTTTATTAAGGGGATCGTTCATTTCATTTTCAACATCAATTTCAGGAGGGATGAGTAGCTCACTATCGGGATTTAGATGCGTTGCAAGGCTGGTTTCATCTTTTTCTATAGCAAGGTCATTATTTATAAAATCGGCATTTAAAGAATATGAAATGTCACATGTAGTATCTAGTTGAGGTGTATGATCTATCTTTTTCTTCGGTTTAATTTGATAATTACAATTGATGAAAACTTTTTGTTTGGAACTTATTTCTTTCATTTTTCTAAAATTAATCCATGGAGTTTTCATTAGTTCACTCCCAAATAATGTATTGACAAATAACGTGCAACAGCCTGATCCGTAAAAAACTCCTACGCATTTTTCCAGCCAAGACAGCTTTTTGATCAAATGTTCAGACTTTATGCGTTATTCTTGAGAGACATGTTCAAAATCCGTTTCTTCAAGAAAAACTCACACTAACCCTTTTTCGTTTTTAATATTTCCACGTTGCCTTAATGAATATTGATCGGTTAAAGACAGCGATTATCATTTTCTCTTTCTAATGTCTAATAACAGCTAAACACTTTTTCTTTTATTTTGATTTAAGTGTTGCATTTATAATTACAATCCATTTTATGCATTACTTTTACTTTTGCCACTCGGTACTTTCCAAATCTCAGTAGAAAATTCGATATTAATGCGTTTAAGACGATTACTTAAATAGAAAATATCTATCTTTACATTATTTCGTTTTCAACCCGATCATATTTAGCAAAAAGGCAGTTAACAGTTCTATTCAATCAAACTGTCAACTGCCAAAACTCAAATATTGGACTTTCAGTACCCCTAGAAATACCAGTTTTTATCTACTTGCTCCTCTAAAAACTAATGATTTAACAAGGATTAGAAGGAGGCTCAGGTCTAACTGGTGGATCAGCAGGACTAACCGGTGGAGTCAATCCTGGTAAAACAGGAGTTATTACAGCACTACCAGCCCCAAGACGGACTTGTTGAACTTGCAGTACTTTTACTGTAAGATCCAGAACAATTTTTTCACGCAATGTGCGGAAAGTACCTTCTGGTGATGTCATAACTGGCGAAAAATCAAGTTCAAAGAAGTTCGCAGCGACTAACTCGCCAAATGGTTGTTCATTGTACTTCACAAGATTTTGGAAGAAAGCCTTATCCAACCGAGCATCCAATTGAGTTCTTTCATTCAGGAAGTTCGCTTCGGCAAACTCGGAAATTCCGATGATTGGAGTAGTGCCTCCAGGTGTTTGTGGGAAAATAAGTTCTGTAAAACCAGAAAACGGAACATCAGCAATTCTATCTTGTAGCGCTCCATTACATGCCGCTGAAGCATATTCAATATTTTTACGAATATGCCCTGCTACAAACAATTTAGCTCTTGTTACCCTAAAAAAGTCAGTGTTATCAATACGTGCAAATCGAACAGGCACTAATTTAACTTGATTTAGGAATACATTTTTTTTCACTCTTTTGATTTCAGTTGCTGCAGGATCCAGCGTAATATCTGATTCCACAACTATTTGAAGTGTTGGTTCTGCAAGTGCAACTGGAACTTTAATAGTTGGTGCCGTAACCGGTGTAGCAGCTAGTATAGTAGCCTCACTATTTAATGGTATTTGTTCAGTTGATGTTACTGGACAAGGTGGCACTTGATTTTGATTTTCACATTGACCACTCAAAAAATTCCCCTCTTTTCATTTTGTAGTATTCGAGAGCTCTCAGTATCAGAATATGTAGCAATTAAATCTATGAATGGACGCGTATACTAGTTTTTTATTCATTTAAATAAAGGGATTTTTGAGATGAGGGTTAAAAATGAACACAATGCCAGCTACTCACCGTTGTGATACCTGATTTGACAACGTTCCTTCAACATGGGATTTTACTAAAAAAACCGATTCAAAGTTTTTTGAATCGGTTCTACTTATAGGATTATCTAATAAAAACAGTCATTGAATGTAGTTTTTAAACTTTGCACGACTGCATATATACGCAATAATAATGATGTTTACTCATGCACTGATAAGTGTGTGAAAATCCTCTTTTGACATGGTTAAACGCTGTCTCATTCAAATTCATAAGATATTGCAGATAGTGCATAGAGTGGTGCCGTTTCTGCTCGTAAAATTCGGGGTCCTAAAGACATCGTTTGAGCACCTGCTTGAAGCAGGGCATCCGCTTCTTTTCGTGCAATGCCGCCTTCAGGACCAAAGATAATAAGAATAGATTTTGACTTCTTGTCATACACGTTTTTTAGCTTCTCAGCAAACCTTGTACGTTGTTCTGCTTTTGCATCTTCTTCATCCGCTATAAAAACGGCGTCGAAATTGCCTATTTGTTCTACTAGCTGTTTAAAAGAGATCGGTTCATATATTTCAGGGATATGTGTACGATGGGATTGTTCAGCTGCTTCTTTTGCAATTTTTTGTAGACGCTCTTGCTTTTTGGCACCTTTCTTTTTATCCCATTTAACGATGGAACGCTCCGCTTCAAATGGCAACAAGGCAAACATTCCAAGCTCTGTCGCCTTTTGTGTAATCAGTTCTAACTTATCGCCCTTCGGCAACCCACATGCCACTGTTACATGGACAGGTAACTCTGGTGAAGGAACGATCTCACCCGTAGTTTGAACGTGTATCTCATCCTCTTCAAAGGCTGATATTTCACAAATATGAGCAGTATTTTGTGCGACAACTACGATTTTGTCGCCCTCTTTCATACGCATTACCCGTTCAATATGTCGGGCATCTTCTCCGCTAATTCGTGCTTCCTCTATGGCTGTCTCAATAAAATATCGCTGCATTTAATCGTACTCCTTTCTAGAAAGAAGAGAAAACGCCAAATCACAAGCACTCGGCTCCCGATTTGGCGCTTCCTCAGTCCACTTATTGTGGTCGACGGGCAATGATCGCTACCCAATCTTCCATTAATAATACTTCTTCGATTACAAAGCCAGAAGCTTCTAGTGCTGCTTTTACATCATCACGTTTTGCGGCAATGATACCTGAAGTGACATATAATCCACCCGGTTTAACAATTGAAAATGCATCGTCAGTAAAGGACATAATAATTTCTGCTAAAATATTAGCCACAACGACATCAGCTGGTTCCTTTACAGTATCCAATAAGTTCCCATGGAATACTGATACTTTATCATCCACTTTATTTAATGCAACATTTTCTTGTGCTGAACGTACAGCTACTTCGTCTAAATCAAGTGCATGCACGCTCTTTGCTCCTAGTAAGGCTGCACCGATTGATAGAACGCCCGAACCCGTTCCGATATCGATAACCATATCTTCCTCTTTTACAACCTTCTCAAGCCCCTGTAAACACATAACAGTTGTAGGGTGAGTTCCTGTACCGAAAGCCATACCAGGATCTAATTCAATAATTAGTTCATCTGTTGATACTGGTACATATTCATCCCATGTTGGTACGATTGTAAAGCGTTCAGAAATTTTTACAGGGTGATAGTATTGCTTCCATGCTGTTGCCCAGTCTTCCTCGTTAACTTCCACAATCGAAACAACATTTTCACCAATATCGATGTTGAAGTTCGTTAGATTCGTTATAGCCGCCTTAATTTCTTCGACTGTTTCATTTAAAAAACTAGACTCCGATAAGTAAGCCTTAACAATAACACCATCTTTCGGAAAATCCGCTTCATTTAACGCATAAATTTCACCATACTGATCTTCTCGTGGCTTCGCAAATTCTGCAGAATCCTCAATAACCACACCACTTGCCCCTGCTTCATGCAAAATATTCGAAATTGCTTCTACCGCTTCATTTTTTGTATGAATGGATAACTCTGACCACTTCACGTAGCTCTTCAGCTCCTCTAATTATTCACCTTGGAATTTTTTCTTAATTTTATCGAATAGTGTGCTTCCTTGCTCTTCAGGAATATCACCACTGATTTCCGCAAATTCACGTAGTAATTGCTTTTGTTTTTCTGTTAATTTTTCTGGCGTTACAACTTTTACTGTTACATATTGATTCCCTATACCATAGCCATGGACGTTTTTGACACCTTTGTCTTTTAGACGGAATTGTGCACCTGACTGTGTTCCCGCTGGAATACGTAGTTTTACTTTCCCATGAACAGTCGGAACTTCAATTTCATCACCAAGAGCTGCTTGTGGGAATGTCAGTTTTAGTTCGAAATAAATATCATCGCCATCACGCTCAAACTCTTTATGTCCTTGAACGCGGAACATAATATATAAATCCCCCGCAGGTCCTCCATTTATACCTGGCTCACCTTGACTAGACACACGAACTTGCTGACCATCGTCAACACCTGCTGGAATGTTAACTTTGATTTTCTTACGTTGTTGAACTTTTCCTTCACCACGACAAGTAGAACATTTTTCTTTAATGATTTTACCTGCACCTTGACATGTAGAACAAGTACGACGATTCATCATACGGCCAAATGGTGTATCTACTGCCTGATTTACTTGACCAGCACCTTGACATGTTGAACATGTCTCTGGATTAGTACCTGGTTTTGCACCTGAACCTTGGCAAGTATCACATACTTCGTCTTTAGGAATTTCGATTTCAGTTTCTTTTCCGAAAATTGCTTCCTCAAACGTAATATTCATACGATATTGAAGGTCATCACCTTTGCGTGGTGCATTCGGGTCCTGACGGCGACCGCTACCACCAAAGAATGAGCTGAAAATATCCTCGAAGCCGCCAAAGCCACCGCCTCCGAAGCCACCACCAAATCCTGCATTTGGATCTTCGTGGCCAAATTGATCATAGCGTGCTTTTTTCTGATCGTCACTTAATACTTCATAAGCTTCAGCGATTTCTTTGAATTTTTCATCTGCACCTGGCTCTTTATTAAGGTCAGGATGGTATTGCTTTGATAATTTACGGTATGCTTTTTTAATTTCATCTTTAGAAGCCGATTTCGTTAAACCAAGCACCTCGTAGTAATCGCGTTTCTCCATGATTCACACTCCGCTCTTTTTGCATAAAATCTATTGTATCATGCAGTTAAAAAAACTGCCTCTATTTTATTATTAAATATACATTACAATTGTTGTACCAAAGGGGTTGATTAATCATTTTTATCCACTCTTATTAATTAGAAGGCCACTTCCTCCGCTGTGCTCCGTGCAGGGTCTCGTCTGTCTCGCTTTCCCGCGGTAGTCGAGTAGCCCTACGCTACAATCAGTAAAAATGGACATTCATTAGCAAAATATCAACAAAAAACCCTTTTATCAACCAATAATAAACCAATATTTTCCTAATCCATGTTTTCTCCCTTTTCTCACAAATAATATAGCAACTAGACGACTACATGGGGTCATAGGATATAGCTAAACATAAAGAGAAAAGCCAAAGCCGCAAGCGGTCTTTGGCTTCTTCACTTAACTGTGTTACTTACTATTATTTATCGTCTTTTACTTCTTCAAAGTCAGCATCTACGATGTCATCTTTTTTACCATCGCCAGCTTCTTCACCTGCTTCGCCACCTTGAGCTGCTTGAGCAGCTGCTGCAGCTTGTTCATATACTTTCATTACTAGTGGTTGTAATACACCTTCTAGTTTTTCTTTTGCAGATTTAATGCCTTCTAATTCGCCAGCTTCAAGCGCTTTTTTCAGTTCATCACGAGCATCTTCTACAGATTTTTTCTCATCTTCTGTAATTTGTTCGCCTAAATCAGCAATTGTTTTGTCCACTTGGAACACTAATTGGTCAGCTTCGTTGCGAAGATCTGCTTCCTCTTTACGTTTAGAATCCGCCTCAGCATTTGCCTCAGCATCTTTTACCATACGTTCGATTTCTTCCTCAGATAAACCAGAATCAGATTGGATAACAATTGTTTGTTCTTTGTTTGTACCAAGGTCTTTCGCTTTAACAGATACGATACCATTTTTATCAATATCGAATGTTACTTCGATTTGTGGTACACCACGTGGTGCTGGCGGAATATCTGATAATTGGAAGCGACCTAATGTTTTGTTGTCAGCTGCCATTGAGCGTTCACCTTGTAGTACGTGAATATCTACTGCTGGTTGGTTGTCAGCTGCAGTTGAGAATACTTGTGATTTAGATGTTGGGATCGTAGTATTACGGTCAATTAATTTTGTGAATACGCCACCCATAGTTTCGATACCTAATGAAAGTGGAGTTACGTCAAGTAGAACTACGTCTTTCACATCACCAGTTAATACGCCACCTTGAACTGCAGCACCCATTGCTACAACTTCATCAGGGTTTACACCGCGGTGTGGTTCTTTATTAGTTTCTTTACGTACAGCTTCTTGTACAGCTGGAATACGAGTAGAACCACCAACTAAGATTACTTGGTCAATTTCAGATGTTGAAAGACCTGCATCAGATAATGCTTGACGTACTGGACCTACTGTACGATTTACTAATGGTAATGTAATTTCGTCAAATTTAGCACGAGTTAAAGAAATTTCTAAGTGTAATGGACCCGCTTCACCAGCAGTGATGAATGGTAAAGAAATTTGAGTAGAAGTTACACCTGATAAGTCTTTTTTCGCTTTTTCAGCTGCGTCTTTTAGACGTTGCATAGCCATTTTATCTTTTGAAAGGTCAATGCCATTTTCTTTTTTGAATTCTGCTACAAGATACTCGATGATAGCATCGTCGAAATCGTCCCCACCTAGTTTGTTATCACCAGCTGTTGCTAATACTTCAAATACACCGTCACCTAATTCAAGAATAGACACGTCAAATGTACCGCCACCAAGGTCAAATACTAATACTTTTTGATCTGTATCTTGTTTGTCTAAACCATAAGCAAGTGCAGCAGCTGTTGGTTCGTTAATAATACGCTCTACTTCTAAACCAGCGATTTTACCAGCGTCTTTTGTAGCTTGACGTTGAGCATCGTTGAAGTAAGCAGGTACAGTAATAACTGCTTTTGTTACTTTTTCACCTAAGTAATCTTCAGCATAACCTTTTAAGTATTGAAGAATCATTGCAGAAACTTCTTGTGGTGTATATTCTTTATCTTCCACTTGAACTTTTTCAGATGTACCCATTTTAGATTTAATAGAAATAATTGTGTTAGGGTTTGTTACTGATTGACGTTTCGCTACTTCACCAACTTGACGTTCGCCGCCTTTAAATGCAACAACAGATGGTGTTGTACGGTTTCCTTCTGGGTTTGGAATTACTTTTGGTTCTCCGCCTTCAAGGACAGAGACACATGAGTTTGTTGTTCCTAAGTCAATACCGATAATTTTGCTCATTAAAATTTCCTCCTATTATTGAAACGCAAATGATGCGTTTTCTAACTAATAATTGTAATTAACTAAATAGTACTAAGTCTATTCGTTCACAGATACCATCGTTGGGCGTAATACGCGATCCTTTAACATATAACCTTTTTGAAGCTCGCGTAAGACAACACCAGCCTCTTTTTCACTATCTTGCTCCTGCATAACAGCTTGGTGAACATTTGGATCAAATTGCTCACCTTCAGCTTTAATAATTTGCAAGCCTTCCTTCTCAGTTGCTTCGATCAGAGAACGGTACACCATTTCAATACCTTTTACGATAGAAGCCGTTTCTTCTGAAGTCGCTTCAACTTGTAAAGCACGCTCAAAATTATCGATGACTGGCAGTAAATCTGACAGTAAAGTTTGAGCGCGATACTTTTCAGCAGCCTCACGATCAAGTTGGTTGCGACGACGAATGTTATCGAAGTCAGCACGTAAACGTAGATGACGGTTTTCCTCATCGTCTAGCTTTGCTTGTAACTCAGCTAGCTTTGCTTCGTACTGTTCTTCGATTGTTAATTCGACTTCTTGTTCTTCTACTTTAACTTCTGTTTCTTCTACTTCATTTTCAGCTTGTACATCTTCTTGTACAAGGTCTTTGTTTTCAGTTGTTTCCGTCACTTGAAATCCTCCTCATTATCAATCACTACGATTCTTCGTAAAGGCTTGTGTTAAATCCATGCGCATTACATCTAGTAAAGCAACAACACGTTTATAATCCATTCGTGTTGGACCAATAATTGCTATAGCCCCTTGCTGTTCTTCACCAATAGAATAAGTGGTCGTAATGACACTACAGTTTTCCATTTCTAGTTGTTTATTTTCCGAGCCTATACGAATATGAATGCCCGATTCATTAGGATGGAAGAGCGACTGAACTTGGCTAGTCGTTTCCATTAAGTCCAAAATCATCCGGACTTTATTTAAATCGTGGAATTCCGGTTGGTTGAACATATTTGTTTTACCACCATAAAAAATTTTACTTTCCGAATTATGCATCGTCGCTGTCACGAGAGAGCGAATAAAATCATCCGCTGATTGAACATGCTGTTGTAATACTGTTAGCACTTCAGCTTCGAGTTTTTTATGAATATCTTCTAATGACTCACCAATTAGACGTTCATTTAAGATATTAACCATTTTCTCTAAATCAGAAGCGGTAAAATTAGGAGGTAAATTAAACATGCGATTTTCAACATGCCCATTACTCGTTACGATAATCGCTACTGCTGCATCGCTAGAGAGTGGCACAATTGAAAATCGTTTAACACGATGCCTTTGGACATCTGGTCCTAAAAGAATCGATGTATACGATGTCAGCTCCGATAAAATATTGGCTGACTTTCGGATAATATGCTCTACTTCTACTAAACGATCATTGAAAATTGATTGGATTTGCTGAATGTCCCTTGAATTAATGCCTTGCGGGCTCAACAAATGATCTACATAAAATCTATAACCCTTTTCCGAAGGCACTCGACCAGAGGAAGTGTGCGTTTTTTCCAAGAAGCCTAATTCCTCTAAATCCGCCATTTCATTTCGAATTGTGGCCGGACTAAATGTAATCTCTTGCTTTTTGGAGATTTGGCGAGAACCTACCGGCTGTGCAAACATAATAAAATCGTCTACTATAGCTTGCAATATTTGTAATTGCCGATTTGTTAGCATGATCATCACCTCTGTTAGCACTCAACTAAGAGGAGTGCTAATACTATTATTAAGTTATCAAATCCTACATTTTATGTCAATGAAATCGCTCAATCTTCTAGTAAAAATTGTTGAAATACTTCATTCCCTACAAAACGACCTTTTCGAGTAAGACGAATTCCTTTAGTATCATGCTCCAATAGACCTTCTGAAACTAATTTTTCTATGATATGTGAGTAATGCCTATGCATGGGTTCATTAAATTTTTCTTCATATATAGTGTGTGTAATTCCTTCCGTTTTACGCAGTCCTAAAAACATTTGCTCTTCACATTTTTCTTTCTTTGTTACAACATGTTCATATACAATTGGTAGTTCTCCTGCATTTACTGCATCCATATACTTTTTCAATGGTCCATGATTTGAATATCGCACACCAGCTAAATATCCATGAGCACCTGCACCAAAGCCTGCATATTCATCGTTTTCCCAGTATATTTTATTATGTGTAGAACTGAAACCAGATTGAGCAAAGTTACTAATTTCATATTGATGAAGTCCATGTGCCTCCATCTGTTTCATTAACAACTCGTACATATCCGCCTCAAGATCTTCAGTTGGTAAATGAAGCTTACCTTTTGTGTATTGATTATAAAAAATCGTTTTCGGCTCAACAATTAGTGAATAAGCGGAATAATGTGGTATATCAAGCGCGAACGCTTTTTCTAAAGTATCCTTCCATTGCGCCATCGTCTGCCCCGGCAAACCGTACATTAAATCCAAACTAATGTTTTTAAAGCCTACCTTTTTCGCTAAGTCAATTGTTTCATAGACATGATTGTTGCTATGTGTACGGCCAATCTTTTTTAACAACTCTTGATCAAAGGATTGCACACCCATGCTTATGCGATTTACACCGCCAGCAAATAATGCCTGTAATTTCGCTTCTGATAGCTCGTCCGGATTGGCCTCTGACGTAAACTCCGCCACACTGCCCATTGGAATGTACGTACGAATAAGTTCAAGAAGTCTCTCTATTTGTTGCGGTGTTAATGCTGTTGGTGTACCGCCACCAAGAAATATCGTTTCGATTTTTTTAAAACTTTCAGGATATTTTTTAGTCGCAAGCTCCATCTCCTTGCCAAGCATTTCTATATATTCATCAACTGGTTGATTTTTAAAATAAAATTTATTGAAATCACAATAGTTGCAAATTTGATGACAAAAAGGAATATGAATGTAAACACCTCGTGCCATAGCTATCCCTTCTTTCTCGTTAGTCTTTTTCCATTTCCTCATTATAAACAATCAAGACATGGAACGCCATGAATCCAACCAGTAAAATAACTAAATCAAAACTAAATGGTAGGGACATTATTTTTCTATAAGAAATTACATGACATCAATCCCGCGGACATGTTTTAAAAGGGGAAGATTGTTAAAAAGCTGTATGTACTTATTTAATTAGCCAACTTTCACAAAAAAATCAAACCCACTGCAACAAGTGGGTTTGATTTATCGAGAAAGGAATAAATGCAAATTAATATATTTTTGTGTGTGCTTAATAACATATAAGACCTACACAAATGCCAATAAGAACAAGCAAATAAGGTTGGACTTTCCAACGTATCAAGCACCATAAAAATGTGGCTGCGATTACGATGTCGAGTCCATTTTGAATTGTCTGTGTAACAATCGGATGAATAAAAGCTGCAGTTAATATGCCAACAACTGCTGCATTTGCACCAGCCATCGCTCCTCTTAATCCGGCAATACGATTAAGAGTTAGCCAAAAAGGCATTGCCCCTACTATTAGCAAAAATGCTGGTAAAAAAATCGCTATCGTTGCAATAATAGCCCCTGGCACCCCAGCAATGACCATACCTATATAAGAAGCAAACGTAAATAATGGGCCTGGGACTGCCTGCGTCATTCCGTATCCTGCTAAAAAATCGGAAGAACTCATTAATCCACTTTGGACAAATTGCATCTCTAGTAAAGGTAATACGACATGTCCTCCACCAAATACTAATGCACCAGATAAATAAAACTTTTCAATTAACATAAACCATTCATATTGAATAAATGAGCTAGCGATTGGTAAACCGATAAGCAATAGAACATACAACGCTAAAAAACATATACCGGTTATTTTTGAAATCGGCACAATCGTTTCTTTAGGTTCTTCTCTTTGATTCGTCAACTTAAAAAAGAGATAGCCTATAAAAGAAGCAACAATAATAGTAGTTACTTGAGCAAGTGGATGAACCCATAAAAGCACTACTGCAAGTGCTAACAAAGCGATTATAAAATGTCGAATACTAGGGATTAATTTTTTGGACATTTCAAAAATTGCTTGTGCAACAATTGCAACAGCCACTAATTTTAAGCCATGAACCCAGCCCATATCCAACCCTGTATGTGCAGAAAAATACGCAAATGCCATAAGGAGCAAAACCGATGGCAATGTAAAACCAAGAAATGACACAATACTACCCAATAAGCCGCCTCTTAATAAGCCAATACCCATCCCTACCTGGCTCGATGCTGGCCCAGGTAAAAATTGACTGAGCCCAACTAGTTGACTATATTCTTTATCAGGTAACCATTTACGCTTCTGAACATATTCATTTTGAAAATACCCTAAATGAGCAGTAGGACCCCCAAAGGATGTACAACCTAATTTTAGTGAAACTAAAAAAATTCCCCATAACCTTCGCAATATCTTCAACTACTTTCGATGTCATATATTTATATTACATTGAGTAATCATCTTTTTAGTTTAAGATATTGTAAAATTTAAAATTTACGGATGTAGGTTTCATTATTTATCTTCAATTTTAATAGCAGAGCCCAGTTCACTTCCATTTTTAGCAACCGGAATTAGCTTATAGCTATTATCGGTCAAATATAATGCATCGAGGCGGACACCCCATTTCGTATAATCTTCATTTAAAGGATAAGCAGAGTTAATGCGCCAAGTTTCCCCTGACGCTGATTGAATTTTAAAATGTATCGCTTCATTTAGTAAGCTTTTCTCGGAATGAAAGTAAATCGTTGTAGATATTGGTGTAGAAACAACCTTTTCTATCATTATTTTCTGACCATCTAACAGCTTTACTTTTTTCTCAACAGAGAAGGTTTTTCTATCTGCTTGTAATTGCTCTTGCGAAGCTTCCACTTGAAATTCCCATGGCTCGTCAATCTTTTTTTCCCCGTTCCAGTCGTTATAACGAATATCTAAGCTTAATATTTTATCTTCTGGTAGTTCTCTTAATTTCACACTACTATAGATTGTATAACTTTTATCGGATTGTTGGATTGTCTGTCCTCCATTTCTAACCGTGAGCTCTTTTCCATTCACAAAAACTTGTGGAAAGAAAAAGATTTGATTGTCGAAATTTAAGTCCTTAACTGGCTTAAAAGTAGCGTTCAATAATATTTGGTTATCATCAATGATTATTTCATTTAACGTTAAACGTCCGAGAACATTTTCAGTAGTTTTGTCGACAACTGTTTTGTATGCTTCAAAATTCAAATCTTTCTTAAATAAAAAATAATAAACAATGACACAAGTAGCTACCAATAAAAGCAGTACTACAATAAACCATATTTTGCGTCCTCGATTTTCCTTTGGCTGGTTCTCAACTAGAAGCATATCGGACATCATGTACACCTCATTTTAAGAAAGTATGTCTGCACAAAAGCTTTTTATTTATTGTAGTTTTCAGTTGAACATTATATAACCTCTAACGTTGTCTTGATTTGGCTGATTTCGCTATGTATCTAAAGGAATAATGTATATTCCTTTAATGTTGTTGCAAATCTTGAAGAACAAAATGGTCAATGAAATGTTTGTGATTGTTGCAGTACATTAAATTAGAGTGATTTCTCATGCCTGAAAATATATGCTATGAGAAGAGGTTGATTGGAGTGGAGACTGGGCGACTCCTCGGGGATCAGCGATAGAGGAACTAATGCGAAAATCATCACATCCTGTGATAACGCCTTCGTGACCAACTTCGTGCTGTTGCTGTCGCTGCGCTTTCGCACAAACAAAACCTGCTGCTGCCGCTACGTTACACTCACGCTTTCGCGCAAAAGACATCTGTTGGCTCGAGACCCTGCAGCGAAGCGAAGCGGCTCATCGGACGCCCCCAGGAAGCTTTGCTATGTGCGAAAGCGTAGCGGCAGCTACAAATGTTTTAACTGTGCGAAAGCGTAGCGGCAGCTACAAATGTTTTAACTGTGCGAAAGCGTAGCGGCAGCTACAAATGTTTTAACTGTGCGAAAGCGTAGCGGCAGCAACAAAACACCCAGTCGGAACGGAAATCACCCCCTCGTTTTGCGAAGAGCTTTATTCCTTACTCTTGATGACGAACCTTTTTGGCTTCTTCCATTAAATAATCTACAAACAATTCATCTTTCACTAACCATGCTTGATAATTTCTTTTCAAAAACCATTCCGCTTCATAAAAACTTGTAAAGATTTGATCTAATGGAAGTTTATTTTTTTCAATTATCCAATCAAAATCACTTATTGAATATAGGAGAAAATTTTCTTCTTCAAGGTTTTTATACATTGTCCCAAACGAAGAAAACCTTAAATTATAGCGATTTCGTTTGGCATCTTCCGGTATTGGTGCTATATGAAATGTTTGTGTTACATACTGCTCATACGCTTCATCTGTTAAAGAGCAACCAGCAGCTTTTTGATGCCCTCCCCCTCCGAATTCTGCTGCAATAGCCGAAACATCTACGTGATCATGGATCGTTCGAAATGAAATTCTTTTGCCACCCATATTTAATATAGCTATAAAATCAAGGTGTACATTTTCTTTCCCCAATTCATTTCCAAGCTCTGAGTGATAAGATTCTGCATACACTACACCTGTAAAGTAATTTCCAATCGATGTTTGTACTAGCTCCCGTTTTTTTCGGCGAATGTACCGTTCTATTTTCTCTTCTTCCATACGCAACATTTTCTTTTCAAAATCATCAAAGTCAAAGTGTTCGCTTGTCTTTAAGCGTTCAAGCATTTTTTCTTCAAAGTCATCAATTGATACTAAAAAAAAGAGAGTGTTTAGCCGACGTGCTTGTTGATTATCATTCTTTTCCCATTCCCATGTATCATACTGTCTCACTAACTCTACAAATTCTGTGATGGCACTTGTTTGTTCTAAAAATCCATGTGAAACAAGGTACTGATAAAATAAGGACGTTGCTGATGTTAAATACCCATTTTCATCTGCTACTATTACTTTACCCCATTCATAATCGTTCAAATGATAAGCTGTTTTATGATGATCGAGCAGTTGAACATTGCCAGTTGCGGTATAAAAATCATCTAATCTCTTTTCATTTTCCTCGTTTGGAGATAAGTCTGTAATAAATAAAAAAGTACCTTGGTCGTTCGTGTCTAAAAAAAATTCAATCTCGCGATCCAGCGATGAAATCGAATTGTACCTTACCTTCACTTGATCTTGAAAAGCAAGTTTGGCTAAAATTCCGCAACCTATTCCATCTAAATCATTATGCGATAGCAATTTATACATTTTTTCACCTCCCAATTAGTATGGTTTAACATTAAAAATTTATCGGTATTGTTAGGAGTGTTTATGCTGAAAAAGAGAATTACTTATTTAGGACTTGGTCTATTATTCATTGTTGCTTTAGGGTTTGGTACATATTGTGTTTAAAAGTTCTACTTTTCACAAAAATGAAATCGACAAAACCGATGTGCTTATTGGAAGTATTGGTTATACAGAAACTCCCCTTGTTCGACCGCCATATGGTAAAAAACTAATTGGTTTACCTTTTTACTAAAGTAAAAATAATCGCGATACCATTACGTGGAATTTGGAGTCAGATTCATATTTCTCATTGGTCGAGAAAAAATCAATTATGCTCATTATGCCTCGGCATAATTGCGTTCGGAATCGGCTTTGTGCTTAGGCCTGCACGAGGGCCGGACAATGATGTCGGTCATTTCGGTAATGCCACAGGACGTGGCGTTTTTACCGATGCAGGTCAGTTAGCCCTTATCGCATGGATGCGATGATTTTTTGGCTAACAACCTATACAGAACTCCATTCCGATTCAGTGACATCCGCCGGAGGCTTTAACTTCTTTCATCGGGTGTTTGGACACTCGATGAAAGAAGTTAAAGAAAAAATTCAACCAGGCTCTATAATTTTGATGCATCCTATGTACGATGATACTGGAAATGAATCACAAGCAATTGAAGGGATTTTAAAGACCTTGTTGAAGAAGGTTATACATTTGTCACTATTAAGGAGCTTAAGAAATTAGAAAGGCACATCAGATAATCCTATATGTGCCTTTCTAGTTCAATGAAGCAACTGCATTATCACAATAAAACGCATACTCCCTTTGAGTAATATTCACTTCTCATAAATAGTCATAAAGTATTAATAATCATCATTTTTTTAATTAAATGAAATTATTATTTTCATAGTATTCACCATAAAAAGTTTCTTTTCCTCTTAGCACTTCCTCGTCACTAACTTTGCAATAATTCATAAAAAAAGAGTCATGAAAACCCTTTAAAATCAACATTTCTAGAAAAATCCCACTACACTATTTCTTCCAAATATTTCACCTCAAAATAAATCTAACTATTTTGAAATGTCTAAATTATTTTTCTGGTAAAATATAAATTCATTTATTGTTATAATATGTTATCATTATTTTAGTAAAACGACCTATTTTTATGAAACAAAAAATAGAGGAAAAATGAACTAAAAAGGACGATGACTATGAAAAAAATCCAGCAATTATTCCAAAGTGAAGATGGAAATATCGAACAAAGAGAGAACTTTTTAACCCTATTAGAGAAAATTGTTACATCATTAGATGCATTAAAAGATCCACAAACAACGACTCTTGGGCCGATGAAAGAACGCTCTGACAATTTCTACAAAGAGTTAATGCAAGAAAATCAAGTACCAGTTTCAGGTGTCGGGCTTGATCAAGTTGTAAATGAATTAACGAAATTGATGCAAGGACATCCTTACCATACACGTAACTTTGTAACAAATGTTTTGCCAATGGCCAGCATTCCTGGCATATTAGGCCAATTTACAAATGCTCTACTTAATGGTAACAATCTATGGGATGTATACGGACCTGCTGCCGCAGAATGTGAGGTAAAAGTAGTTGCAATGATGTCGAAGTTAGTTGGCTACGACTATACACAAAGCTTTGGTTACACAACTTGGGGCGGACAAGGGGCTGTTTTCAGTGGGCTTCGTCTTGCAATCGCTAAACAATTCCCTAACGCAAAGGAAGATGGCGTACCTAATAATTTATATTGCTTCGCTTCAGAAAATGCTCATTACAGCTTATTAAAATCAATTGAAGCAGTCGGCATTGGTAGCAAGCATTTAATTCGTGTTAAAGCTGGGCAAGATCATTCAATGGATATCGAAGACTTACGTTTGCGTATGACTGAGGTTATCGAAAATGGTGGCATTCCAGTGTATGTAGTTGCTACAACAGGCGCTACAGATCAATTTGCTATTGATGATGTACAAGCAATCAAAAATGTTACAACTGAGCTAGAACAAAAACATTCCTTAAAGCCTATACATATTCACGCTGATTCAGCGTTAGGTGGTTTTTACGCATTTTTCAACGATTATGATTTTAAGGCAAACCCACTTCAGTTCGAGACTGATGTTTTACAAGGACTTGAACAAATTAGAGAACGTATGCAATATCTACCTATTGCAGATAGCCTTTGCTTCGACTTCCAAAAGCTTGGTCAAACACCGTATTTAACAAGCTTATTCTTAATAAAAGAAGGAAAGCATTTACAGCTATTAGATATTGATGACTTCGACACACCTTATGTAGGCAATCGAGGCTATGGTTCTTACCATACAGGCTATACATTAGAGTGCTCTCGTATGGGTAGTTCAATTGCTATTTATGCTGCATTACAGGCATTTGGTAAAGAAGGCTACCAACAAATATTAGCTAATTATGTACGTGTAAATTTAGCGTTCCGTGCGCAGTTAGCTGAGAAAACGCCAATGTTACAAGTAGTCAACGAGTCTAATATTGGACCAGTCACAGCCTTCCGTTTATATCCAGAAGGTCTGAATTGGAATTCTGAACAGTCAGGTAGCTATACACAAGATCAAATTGAATATATTAATGGCCTAAACGCTTCTTTATTTGAAATTATAGGAGAAGGTCGCGACGAAGTATTTTTCGGAGATACAACACGTGTTTGCACTGTCAACACTAGCGATACAAAACAACAAATTCCAGTCGCTGCTGCAAAATTCTTCTCAATTTCTCCTTATACTGAGATAGAACATATTAGTGATATGGTTCAGTTCTTACAACAAAAGGTGAATGTATTGGAGGCTGCTAAAGTTGAGTATAGTCAAAAAATTTAAAAGCTCGTTACTCTATAAATATATTGCAAGTTTTACTATTCCAATTGCTATTATTTCAGTAATATTTAGTATCGTATTATTTATTACATCTTACCGGATCATCGATGATTATGTTATTACACAATTTGAGTCAGAATTAGAGGTTATATCAAAGACAATTTTTAATGATATTGACAAAAATGACATCGAAGCTGCAGATAACGGCGATAAGGATAAATATGATGAAATATTAAATGAATTAAATGAAACACTTAAAGAGTATGATATTGAAAATGCTTACGTTCTTTCACGTGCAAATGGTAAAGAACATATTGTGGCATTGAGCCAAAAAGATGATTATCAAGCGAGCTATGTGTTTAGTGAGGACATGAAAGAAGCACTAAAGACTGAAACCGTTCAATCGAGTGATATTTATGAAGATGAATATGGAATTCATAAATCGATTTTCATACCATTTAAAGACACTGATATTCTTTTTGGTTTAGATATGGACGCTTCCTTTATTTCTAAGCTTCAAACAGAAACTCTTTGGATTTGTATCATCATGACCGTGATGTTTTTGATATTCGGTATTATTGTGGCTTATGTCATTAGTAAGAGCATTATTAAACCAATTAAAAATATGACTAGTTATGTTGGTAAGGTGGCACAAGGAGACTTAGCTGTTGAATCACTTAACATAAAGGGTTCTAATGAAATTGCACAGCTTTCAGATGGCATTGAAAATATGACAGAAGACTTACGCTCACTAATTCAGCAAATTGCTGAAAATGCTGAGCAAGTAGCTGCTATGTCCGAAGAGTTGTCGGCAGGCTCTGAGCAAACAAGTGCATCCATTCAACAGATTACATCTTCTATGCAAGAGGTAGCTGCAGGATCAGAAAAACAAACTTCCTCTATTGAAGAAGTAGAAACTCATATTACGACAATCTCCACAAAGATGTCAGAAGTTGTATCGAGCGTAAATGATGTCACTACTAAAGCATCTAATGCATCTTCTATTTCAGAAAAAGGTAATACGACGATTCAAAGCGCTACAGAAAAAATGGCCTTAACATCTAATGCTATTCAAGAGACTTCAGATGTTGTGAAACGTTTAAGCACTTATTCAAATGAGATCGGCGACATTGTCACTTTAATTAACGAGATTACTGATCAAACAAATTTACTCGCTTTAAATGCATCTATTGAAGCAGCACGTGCTGGTGAGCATGGTAAAGGCTTTGCAGTTGTAGCTGAAGAAGTGCGTAAATTAGCTGACCAATCTTTAGCAGCGACGAATAGTATTCGAACACGTATTGAGACGATTAAAGAAGAGTCTACTCAAGCTGTGAAATCTATGGAGATTAGCAGTAATAATCTTGCAGAAAGCTCTACTAGCTTTAATGAATCAGGTGTAGCCTTTAAAGAAATATATTCGAATATTACTTCATTAACTCAAGAGATGGATTATGTCAATAATATCATTTCTAACATTAATGACGGGGTTAACAACATTGCATTTTCTGTAGAGGAAGTTGGTGTAATAGCCGTTCAAGCGTCTGGAAACATTCAAAATGTGGCTGCTGCTTCTGAGGAACAATCAGCTAGTATCGAGGAGATTACGGCGTCTTCAAATAATTTAGCTGAGATGGCACAACAACTTCGTAATATCATACAAAAATTTCAGCTGTAAGAAATACTAATAAAAAATCCGCTATGCTTTCTGTAGGTAATTTTCTACCAACAGAAGTTTATGCGGATTTTTTCATTGACTCTTAAAAGTCTTTTTTATGCTCTCTTGTTCATCCATGCAAGCGTTTCTTCTAGTCCTACTCTATATGAAGTATTTGGTAAAGCGCCTATTTCCCTTTCAAATTTCTCCCCACTTAAAATGACCGGTTCTTCTGTTAAATAAAAGATTTCAACTACTTCTTTCATAGAAGGAGCAAATATTCCAATCAGCCGGATCATGCCTTTAGAAACTGTACGAATGCCCTTTTTGTAGCCAGTAATGTCACGTAAAATTTTCACTAGTTCTTCCCCTGCAATTGTGTGAACAGCTGGCACATTCCAATTTTGATTATAGGTCTCGTCTCGTAAAGCAAGCTCAACCATAGCCTTTGCACCATCTACTGTATAAAGAAACTCCCTCTTCACTTGCATATTCCCTACAAAATTAGCTTTTTTATCTTGCACAACATTTTTTAACGTTTCATAAAGTATTGTATTCTCTGCATTTGGTCCGTATAAATCAGGAAAATGTACAATTAACGAGGGTGCATTACTATTTTTCAATTTATTTTCCATCGTTAAACGAATTTTTCCTTTTTTCGTCTGCGGTTCCTTTCTAGCTTGCTCTATTACAGGGTTTATCGATTGTCTTCCATATGCATAAATATTATCTACAAACGCAATCTTCGCTCCTCGCCTCTCGGCTATGTTAATCACCATATCTAAGCATCGCAAATGGTGCTTTTCCCAATCTTGATACGGAAAACTAATAGCATGAAAAATAATATTCACACCGTTTGAAGCTCTCATCATGTCCTGTTCATTAAATACATCACCTGAAATGATTTCGACATTTTTGTGTTGCCGAAAAAGTGCAACTAACTTTTTTTCATTTCTAGCAAATGCCTTCACCTGTATATTTCTACTAACTAGTTCATTTACAAGCGCATAACCCATACCACCAGATGCTCCAATAACTAATGCTTTTTGCATACTATACCCCCTTTAATTAACCACTGGTCAAATAACTGCTAAAAGATGGCTCTAGATTTTTTTCTAGAGCTACTCTCTAAATGTCAAAGCCTTGATAAGAAATTTTGCATGAACATCCACGGCTTCTTTCGCTTCTTCATAATTTTTCACATAATGACGATAATGTGCTACAAATCCATGAAGAGCAATAAATGTAGAATGTATATCTGAAATCAACAGTTCTGTCTTTGATAAGGAACGTACAGATTGTGCAAATTTTTCATAGCTAAGGTTTGCTGCCTCTTGCGATAGCCCATCAATTTCTCTATCCCTCATGATAAACATTAATTCATACTGACTTTGATTATTTAAACCAAACGCCATAAAGCCTACAAAAACATTCAGCAGTTTAGTGTTATGATCTTCAGGACCGTCCATATTTTCATCTAAAGTATTATTTAGTTCAGAAAAATAGTCACTTAATATTGCATAAAATATTTCGGCTTTATTTTTAAAATGATAATAAATAGCCCCATGACTACAACCAAGCTCTTTAGCAATACTACGCATTGATATTTGCTGAAAATCCTTCGTGATAAACTGCTTATGAGCCTCATTTATAATCATTTCTTTCGTCAAATCCTTTGTTGATGGCTTACGTGGCGACATAGTGTTCTCCTTTTTGACCAGTGGTTAACAATAAGTATAAAAGCATTTTCATTTTTTGGCAATACTACAAAAAAATATAGTAATTCAAAAAAACAACCCCGTACTACTTAAGAGTAGGGGGCTGTTTCTAACGATATTAAATAAGGCCCTTCACAACTTTTGAAATAACAGCGCCTTCAGCTTGACCATTTAATAAAGGTTTTGCAATTTTCATCGCTTCACCCATGTTCATTCCCTTTACAACGCCAGCTGCCACAAGCTTTTCTGCAATTTCTTCTTCAGTTAATTGCTCCGGTAAAAATGATTTTAACAGAACTAATTTTGCTTCCTCTTTTTCAATTAAGTCAGCTCGACCTGCATTTTGAGCACCCTCAAGAGCCTGATTTGTTTGCTTTACTTCACGATTTATAATAGCCATTTCCTCTTCAGGCGATAAAGCTTCTCCTTTTTCTTTTTCAGCTAAATCTAGAGCAGATTTCAAAATCGATAATACGCCTTTTGCTAAAACATCCTTTTCTTTCATTGCCTTTTTTAATAGTTCAAATACCTCTGTTTTTAACAATCTTTTTCACTCCTTTGTGACATTTATTATACCATAAAAAAATACCGTAACCTTAAGGGATACGGTAGCATGTGTCACAAAATTATGCCGAGACATAATTGATATTATTTTACTTGTTTAAGCATAGATACTTCAGCTTTTGTCGTTATTACATCCGATGATAAAATATCAAATTTTGCATCTACAAGATCAATTTTTCGACTTAAATTTTGTTCAACTTTGTCTAATCTTTTTCCCAAAGCTTCGTTTTTTTCTTCTAATCTCTTTTCAACTGCATCGAGTTTTTCTTCTAATCTCTTCTCAACTACTTCGAGTTTTTCTTCTAATCTCTTCTCAACTGCTTCGATTTGTTGTTGAAGATCCGATTTTATGTCTTGCATTTGCTTTGAAAGCTCTAAAATTGCTTGAAGAATCGTATGTTGGTTGACTTCTTGTTCCATTTTTGAGTTCCTCCGCTCTTTTATATTTATTACATTATCTATTAATTTCTCGCATTCATCACAATAAAAATAGGTAGAGTTACATAAGCAACTCTACCTGTCATTCTATCTACGATTTATCTAAAAGTCAAAGTATTAAGGGATGGAAATTGTCAAGTATTCATCCGTTAATTTCACTTGATATAATCGCATTGCTTTATATTCCTGTATATGTCAACAGGTGCTTACAATCACTTCTCAAATTGCAATGGCACTAAGTATTTTACTCTACTTAAACAGACTACATTAGCAATATTTAGTGATTTATTAATCTCTGCCATTCACCCAATAAACAAAACCAATAACAGCTCCACCAATAATATTCCCTAGTGTTACAGGCAATAAGTTTGAAATGGCTCCACCAAACGATACTAGTTCACCATGAGGTATGAAAAGAGCAAGAGAAAACAATGTCATATTTGCTATACAGTGCTCAAATCCAATTGTGACAAATGGGAAAATACAGCAGAAAATCATCGCTAATTTTCCTGCTTCTGTTTTCAATTTATACGTACACCATACGGCCAAGCATACAAGTAAATTACATAAAATACCTCGACATAAAAGTTCAACAAAACTACCACTCATCTTAGCTGTAGCCAATTTTTCAATGTAAGCCGCTATGTCTCCACTTGCTAACCCCGAGTAAAAAAATAGTGCGGCCGCTAAAAGAGAACCAAAGAAATTTCCTATGTAACTAAACGTCCAAATGCTCAGCATCTCTAATGGTGATGATTTTTTTGATAGTGTACTAACCGTTAAAACTAGATTATCACCCGTAAATAAATTGGCCCCAGCCATCATAACCATACTAAGCGCCACACCAAATGCTAATCCTTGTAAGATTTTCATACTTGGTACCTCAGTTGGACTTAATAAGCCGCCAATAGTTGTGATGAGCAAAATTCCAAATCCGATAAAAAGCCCGCCAAAAATAGCTAACAATAAATAATTAGCAGGCTTTTGCTTCATCATGTTAATTTTTGTTTCAGCAGTTATACAAACTGAAGAAATAGTTTCTTTCATACTTTCATCTCCTAAATAACATCAAGCTAACTTAATAGCTCTTTTTTACCGTTGATCGCAAGTAGTCACCTAGTTACCACTCTAACCAACTTTTTTACAAGGCTACATTTTAACAAATATTATTCCAAAATATCGTTAATTAGCAAATTTAAAGTAAATCCCTCCAAATAAACATATATTTATGCACTTTAAAGATTACTTTATATCTACTATTAGTTCATTTGGATTAAAATAAGTATAGTTAATCAAAAATAATGCAGGAATTTCTTTCTGATAAGACGTCAATTTAAGTTACACTCGACTCACTTTTGCATAGAAGCATTGTCAATATTAATATTCCTCCCTTTACCTCAGAAAAAATTAATGTGCAGATATGATTCATTATTTTTTTCTATCATTAGATTCGATCTTTCTATCAGGTGTTTTATTGCTTAAATGGATTTATCATGATACGATTCCACCAATTCTTACAAAACAAGTAGGTTAAATAGGAACAATTATACCTCGGCATAATTGCGTCCGGAATCGGCTTTGTGCTTAGGCCTGCAGATGTTTTTTGTGCGAAAGCGCAGTGCTAGTAGCGGCAGCAACAAGATGCAGGTCAGTTAGCCGTTATCGCATGGATGCGATGATTTTAGGCTAACATCCTTTATGAATTCCTTTCCGATTCCGTGACATCCGCCGGAGGCTTTAGGCCAACACGATGTTGGTCACTCAGTCATTGCCACAGGACGTGGCGTTCTTAGACTGAGTTCCTCTATTTCGGCAAGTGTTTGGACACCCGCTGAAAAGTGACTTAAACCTCATTCATCTCACCACCTATAGAGGTGGGTGACTTCTTCTGAAAGAAGTTAAACAATTCAATGTTAATAGGTCATCCTCTGACGTATAATTGCCTTAGAATAAGCTTTTAAAAGATCGGGTTATCGGGGAACTTTTTTGAAGAAAGTTAGGAAATATGACTGAAAAGATAGGAGGTTGGAGCCGCTACTGCGGGAAAAATTAGAAAGGAAGATTTAAATGAAAACCATAGCTGGAACGATTGCTTTATGTTTTTCTTTTACTTTATTCATTTATTTATTTGGTTTAAAAATGGAACATTCAGTGAAATATGATGCAGGCTTCTTCTTTCTTCCGCTAATCCTACTTGTGCTGTCACTTATCTCCTTTTATTCTGATTACAAAATGAATAAGAAAATAGATTGAAAGAAAACCTTTAACTGTTCTAATCATAAAACAGCGCATATTCTTTGGCTCTATCGATGCCGCTTGATGCCAACACAGAAGTACGACACCGTATTCAATATCATTTAAGGCACCTTCATAGCGATACACTTTCCCACCAATCGTCACGAGATCGGTGTCGTCTTTTTTGATATGCGTTGCGAATTGTTTGGCTTGAATACAGATGCCTTGTGGATACAAAATACGGTTCGTTTTGAGTGCGGCTTCAATGATCGTACGGGATGTATACCAGCTATCGCACAATAAATACGTCGGCTGTTTTAATAGTGGCAGTTGGTTCATCATGTCTAACGAAAGTTGAATTTTACTGTCGGTTGTTTCTTTATCGAATAATCAAAAATCGTAAGAATATGCGTGTTGCCCTGATTTCATCATCAGTTGATCTCAGCTCTCACGCTTTTCCCGCTGAAGTCGCCGCCCTCCGTTCCATGTTTTTTTATCAATATATACTGATTCAAGAACAGATTTTGGTGTAGAGCCATTTTCAAGATGATTTTTTAAAAAAACATAAAATTTTATATCAATTGGGTTAAATTGGATTTATGTACTTGTTGTAAAAAGTATATACTTCGAGATTCTGCGTCCAATTAATATTCAACAAAATAAACAGCCAGTCCCCGGTGAAATACCGCGAACTGGCTGTTTTTTATACTAACTTCAATATAGAGGCAAGCACCTTTTCCACTTGACCCTCAACTCTATCAAAGCTTACCGCTTACTACTTATTGGCTTCATATACTTTCAATAACTTACCTTTGATTGTTGTTTTCTTCATGTTTTTTAAAACAATCGGGCCTTTATCATTTAATATTTCTACATAAGTAAAAGCATCTGTAATGGTAATAATGCCTATATCCTCGACTGTTACACCATCGATTTTGGCAATCGTCCCGACGAAATCTACAGCTCTTAGCTTCTTTTTCTTACCACCATTAAAATATAGCTTCATGATTTGCTCGTTCAGCTTTTCACTTTTCGCCTTTTTCAGGGTTGGTTCAATATCCATTTTCGCCTCAAAAGCTGCTTTCTTTTTTAAAGCATCTTCTTCAGTTGGCACTACTTTATTTGGAATTTTAAAACCAATATAGTCTTCAATTTCACTTAAAAAACGATCTTCAAACGGCGTTACAAGCGTAATTGCTTTCCCTTTTAAACCTGCTCGTCCAGTTCTTCCCGTACGATGGACGTAACTTTCTTTTTCTAATGGCAGATCATAGTTAATGACATGTGTGATATTATCAATATCAATTCCTCGAGCCGCTACGTCTGTGGCAACTAAATATCTAAAATCGCCTCTTTTAAAATCATTCATCACTTCAAGTCGTACATCCTGTATCATACCGCCATGAATTTTATCGCAGCTATATCCGAAATTGATTAACTGCTCACATAACGTATCGACTCTATCCTTTGTGCGGCAAAAAATGATACAGCTATCTGGATTTTCAACAATCGTAACTTTGCGCAGCAGGGATAGTTTTAGTTCTTCATCTACTACGTAAAGGGAATGATCAATTTTATCTGTTGTTAATCCCGTAGCTTGAATTTCTACATCAGTAGGTGTTTTCATATATTTAAGAGCTAAGTCTTTTACCTTCTCTGGCAACGTAGCTGAAAATAACATCGTCACACGATTTTGAGGCACTTGTTTAATAATGGCTTCGACTTGTTCTATGAACCCCATATTCAACATTTCGTCCGCCTCATCAATGACAAGATAACGTATTTTGTCTAAGACAAGCGTGCCTCTTTCAATATGATCTAACATGCGTCCCGGCGTACCAACAACAACATGTGTTTTTTGCTTTAGCTCTGTTTTTTGAATGGCAATCGGCTGTTTTCCATAAACCGCTGTTGCTTTAATGCGCTTCAGTCTGCCAATATTCGTAAAATCCTCTTTTACTTGAACAGCAAGCTCCCTTGTCGGAGTTAACACTAAGGCTTGCGGTTTGTTTTCTAGCCAATCAATGGCTTCGCAAATTGGAATCCCGTACGATGCAGTTTTCCCACTACCTGTTTGTGATTTTACAACAAGATCTGTTTTTGCTAATGCTAACGGAATGACCTTACTCTGAACTTCTGTTGGTTGTTCATATCCTAAGCTACCCAGTGCCATTATTATTTCATTACTTAATTCATAATCTTTAAACCTTTTTTTACTCATCATTAAGCCTCATTTATGTTCAATTATTTTTACTATTTCTGAAAGATAATTACCTAACATAGACTCCCATTATACATATGAAAGTGAGTAATAACTACTCTCGGAGTTACTACAACTTACCGAATTATCAGTTTACCTTCTATCCATTAGGCTTTCTCAGACATTCTCCTGCGAAAATATTTACAATTTGAACAGATGGAATGATCCAGTCCTTGCATTATGAATGATAGATCATGACATGTATATAGTGCACTTACATGTTACCTATTCATAAAAGAAGGACGTTGTATTAGCAAATTTAATTAATTATTTTTTTCTATTACTATATTCAATCTTTCTATCTGGAATTTTATTGCTTATAAGGATTTATCGTGATACGATTCCATTAATTCCTATAAAACAAGTTTGTTAAGTAAGCAAAAGATAAGGGGTTGATTGAGATGGGTCAAATTGTAACGAATAAGATCAAACAATCTATTACAGAATTAATCGGTCATACACCACTATTAGCATTAAATCAGTATATAAAAGAGCAACAGCTAGAAGCCGAAATTATCGTAAAGCTAGAGTATTTTAATCCTGCAAATAGTGTGAAGGACCGTGTTGCTAAAGCGTTGATTGAGGATGCTGAAGCTCGTGGTGTATTAACAAAAGATAAAACAATAATCGAAACAACAAGTGGCAATACTGGTATTGGTCTAGCAGCAATTGCAGCAGCAAAAGGCTATAATCTTCGAATTTACATGCAAGATGGTGTTAGTGAAGAGCGCACAAAGGTTGTAAAGGCATACGGAGCGGAGGTTGTACCATTTTCAGATGTCCCAGAAATGGTCGCTGCTTTTGAGGAAACAGAGGGTGACTTTGTTGAAACGAATAAAGTATTTCGAGAAACAGTCGTTGAACAAGAAGAAAATGTTGTGTTTTTAAATCAGTTAAATAATGATGCCAACCCAAATGTTCATAGGTTAACTACTGGTCCTGAGATTTGGGAGGATACAGACGGACAAATTGATATCTTTGTGGCAGCAATCGGCACAGGTGGTACGATAAGTGGTGCGGGTGCATACTTAAAATCTAAAAATCCAGTTATTCAGATCATTGGTGTAGAGCCTGCTGTTAATTCCATTGCAACCGTTGATAATCCAGATATCATTGAAATCACAGGTGTTCACCGCTTCTCCGATGCTGATGAGGTCCGTGTACCATCAAATGTTCATTTAGATATAATTGATGAAGTACTTGAGATAGAAACTACACAAGCTTATGAGGCAGCACGCGCAGTTGCGAAATCAGATGGTATATTAGTAGGGACTTCATCAGGTGCTGCTATATTTGCCGCCACAGCACTTGCAAAACGTGCAGAGAATAAAGGAAAACGAATTGTCGTTATCCTACCTGATACTGGTCTGCGATATTTATCAACAGATTTATTTTAGAATCACAAAGCTTAGATTTTTAGGCAAGTCATACTTATAAGGAAAGATGCTGGGGTAAAAGTGTTTCAGCTAACAAAAATACCGAACTATCCCTATGAAACGCTCATGAAGTGTTTCGGAATAGTTCGGTTTTTCTATTTATTGATAACTTGTTAAAAAAATCTTTCCTTTTGTAGTTTTAGACGATTCAACAGCCGTTATCGCCTTATTAATGTCTAACAAATCATAATGAGAATCCACCGTCATCATTTTTAATTCACCACTATTAATTAGATGGATTAAGTGCTGAAATGTACGTTGCCATCTTTCCACTGATACTTGCTTATTCCAATGACGCAAATGGAACATATTTGTATTTACATTTGCCTCTTTAACGATTCTCTGCCAATTCACTTGTACACCTGATAAAAGACCAATGGCTAAAAAGTTCCCTCCAGATTTCAGACAAAAAGCAAGGTCATTGCCCGCTGTCCCACCAATAGAATCAATAGCAGCATCAGCGCCCCTACCATTTGTTAGTTCCATTACTGTCTCATAAAGCGGTGCTTTTGAAGTATCTATTACATAGGAAGCACCAAGCTGAATTAAATCGTTAGTATGTCTATTATTTCTCGTAACCGCGATTAATTGAAAGCCTAACAATTTTGCTAGCTGAGCAAATATGTGTCCAATTGCGGACCCGCAAGCATTGACTATTAAAACATCATTTGGCTGCAATTGTAATATGTCTGTACATGTTACCCAAGCTGTCATTGGGTTGATATACATTTGTGCTGCAGTAAAATCAGCTATAGTATCTGGGATGGGTACTGCGAATTCTGCGCTTGTTTTTACAATTTCCTGCCAAGTCCCCTCCCCTCGCAAAGGTAATACACGCTTTCCGATAAGATTCTGAGAAACACACTGGCCTACATCCTCTACAATACCTACCCCTTCATAGCCAGGAATATTTGGCAAAGAAATTCGATGAGCATAACTCCCCCATATTGGGATTAAATCGGAAGGGTTAATAGGTCGCGCCAGCATTCGAACAAGAATTTCTTGTTCTTGAGGAGGTTGAATCATTTTATTTTCAAATTTCAAAACTTCTCGAGGGCTTCCAAATTCATATAATTTAATGCTTTTTGCTTTCAAAAAATTAACTCCTTTATATAGCAGTTTTTGTGACTACTCCAAAATGAAACCTCTCGGGGAGCTTTCTTCATCCTCACCAATCGTTCCAGCCTGTTGTTTGGTGTAATCCTATATATTACTCTATTTTGGATTTGCTTCACTTAAGGAGATTCGGTCGTAAAACATCTCCTTTATACTTGTGAGCTTTACTATACTTTCTACCATCTGATACTTTTTTTGTAACACAATTCGTTCTCCGGCAATATTGATTGTTACTGTGGCAAATAGCACAAAGAAAAATTGTTGTGCATGATGGGGATAATGATTAACCTCAACTATTTTAGCAGCCATACGCTCAAAAATAATACTGAGATCATTATTTTTCACTAAATGCCATCCATCATATTGATCTCCCCATATTTAATGTTCTGCATACTGTTTGCTAATTTTCAAAGCTGATCTACCTGAATTCTTAATTCTTATGGATATTTACCTGATAATTCTATAAAATATAAATAAGGGTAATAACTTTTAAAAATCCTAAGCAGTAAGGAGTGAGAACGTTGAATATCCAAAAACAATTGTTGGGCACTGTTCTCGGATATATGCTTGCAATCGTAATTGCATACATCTTTTTTGATTATTTTTCTTGGTCGTTTACTCTAGGTTCTTTTATAGGTATTTGTTTATTTGCTCTAATTTTAATGTTCATCAAAAGGGGATAAATTCCCTATTCATAATGTAATTAAATACTTTTTCGAATTTGTTTGCACTCATAATTTCATATGAAATAACTGACCATTGCAAAATAGTCCAAAGGTTGTCCATATGATAGGTGCATTCTGTGCTTCATCTTTCGTCATTAGTTGATATGTACGAAAAGGAATGCCCCTTTTCTCTACTATATTTTTCAAATCATCTATAAAATCTACTGCAAACGAACATTAGGCCAATATAAATTTGAATATAATTCACTTTACCACCCGCTTCTTTACCTACAAAAATTAATCCTGCTATTGTATTATTCATCACCAAACCAAACTTATAACGTGACAGACATTTAACGAATGCCTTCCCAAACTTTTTATGATGACCCTATTTTATTATATTGAAGGAAGATAACGGATAGTAATTATTAGAATGAAAATAGCCAACATATAATTCGGAAGTGAAATTTCCCATTATAAAAGAGGAGGAAAAATTTATGCAATATAAAATCTTACAGGAGCAAAATGAACATAAAAAATCTTTCATTAATAAAAAGCTTTACGAATACAATTTAAAACACTTCCCAAAAGATTTAAGAGGCCGATATCAAGAAATCAACCTCTTCCTTACAGATGAAAATGACCTAGTCCGTGGTGGCATATTGGGAGAAATTTGTTGGAATTGGTTAGAGATACATACACTTATGATCGATGAGGAAATTCGCGGATTAGGTTATGGCTCTAAATTATTAGTAGAAATCGAACAAATAGCTTTGAATAACAACTGTGATTTCATAAAGGTCGATACTTTAAGTTTTCAGGCTTTAGATTTTTATGAAAATCACGGATATCAAGTTTACGGCACATTAGACAATGTTGGACGGGATTATAAGCACTACTTTTTAAAAAAGGATCTTTCATAATAATCTCCTAAAGGAACTTCCTATCTAACAAAATAATAAATAATCCTCTATTTAATGTAGCAATAAGTTGTAGTTGTAATCATTTAGTATTCATTATGTTTTACAATTACAACTTAATTAATGAATATACATCGTGAGTTTTATTAAAAATAAACGATTCCTTTTCCTTTATTAAACCATTTTTTTCAGCCACACGAATAGAAGGTCCATTTTTGGGGTCAATAATACTTATTATTTTTTCTTGTCCCAAATGTACAAATCCATATTCCACACAACCTTTAGCTGCTTCAGTTGCATATCCTTTAGACCAATATTTTTTATGAATATGGTAGCCCACCTCAATTTCATTTTTTCCATCAACTATTTGTTTAACGAGGCCACAATCTCCAATTAATTCCTTCGATTCTTTTAAACAGACAGCCATAAACCATAACCATCTTCTCGATATCTTTGTTTATTTTTCTCAACCCAATTTTTAGTTTGTTCTAAATTAAATGGTGATGGATAATATTTCATTGTTTCGGCATCTGAAAAAATTGAGTAAAGGACAGAAATATCCTCATCATTAAATTCTCGTAATTCTAGTCTCTCTGTTTCCATAATTATCAAAATAGTGCCCTCCTTAAATCATTTTTCTTATTCTAAGTTTATAACAATCCAAAACAGTATTGTGCAAATCTGTTAATTTATTTTTTCAAGGTTTATGTAAGAATTAAGTTTCTTAGGAGTATATTTAAGGTAAGTAAGACGATGCTCTACTAACTCTCTTTCAAGTGAGGGCTCATTAATAACGTATTTCTTGCCATTAAAATAATAAACGATACTGTTACATAAACTTCTCATTAAACAGACTTTGAAAAGATGCATAATGGTATTTCACCATATTTATTGATGGAGGGACAGTGCATGCGTAAATCGTCTTGGTTACTTATATTATTAACTCTAGTAGCGGTTATTTCAGTCTATTCTTTGATAGATTCATCAAAACAATCAAAAGAGGAAATTACATTCACAGAAGGTACAGATCAAAAAGAAACTTTACAGAATGTGACAAAGGAAGTTTCCTCCCCAAGCTCTTTATTTGAAGAAACGCGCCTACAAGTTAGTAATGAACGAAATCAACTTCGCCAAAAATTAACTCAAAAAATCACATCAGATGGGTATTTTGCTGAAGAAAAAAATAAGGCAGCTATTGAAATTGATACTCTCAATAAAGAAGAATCTACAGAAACAATGCTTGAGATGCAAATTAAGTCACTAGGCTATCCCGATGCTTTAGTAAGAATAGAAGGCAAAGAAGTTTCTGTAACACTGATGGCAAAGGAACTATCGAAATATTCCGCAAATGAAATTATCTATCTGGTAATAAAAGAATGCAGGGATGCTAATGTGCAAGTTAAATTCGGCGCTACTAATTATTAAAGACTAGAGAAAAATGGTCTACAATATATAAACAAACGTTTCTGGGTAGCGTTTACGACATGTAGAGATTTTTTTGTTAGCTTACACCCGTCTCCCAAAATGAGTGGCTTTTTTCATCGTTTAAAAACAAAGAAATAATATTTATCAAGTTTATAGCCCTTCCCACTTCCCTTCTTCAACATATCCTAGCGATAAAAGGAGGGAAGTTTGTGTGCAAAAATAATTGTAATAGTTCATCAGTAAGAAAAGATTGTAATAACTTAGGACCATTTGTGGCCACAGATATCAATTGTATAAATTCAGAAATTGGGAATGGCGGAGAAAATCAAGGTGGTTCAATAATTCCCTTCTCCTCTGGAAGACAAACAGTCGTTGAAAATATACTTGGCAATAGGCTTGCTAGTCTCATAGGGTTTGGTTCTGCTGTAGACCTTGTACCTCTTGCAAATAATACGATTAATTTAACTGCAATTTTTAGTGAAGCCTTCAGCGTCCCACGTGACGGGAAGATAACTGCTATTTCAGCCTCATATAATGCACTCTCAGGGCAGGTTGAATCAGGAGCTTTGACAATCCGTGCTCAAATTTTTCATGCACCTGTAGGTAGTAATACTTTTACTGGTACAAGTGCTAGCGTTGATTTAGTTCCATCTATTACAGAACCTATTCCCGTAGACCTTTTAGTTTTTGCATCGGCTACTATCCCACCAGTACCTGTAACTGCAGGTGATCGTTTATTAATGGTATTTTATATTTCATCGTTACCAGGAGAAATTGCAGTTGACATTATTATTGGTAATGCGAGTGCAGGAATTAATATTGTTTAAAATAGGTTCTCATCCATTTTTGACTCTTGTTGAATCGCTCTTTTCAGATCAATCTATATTTTTATTTAGCCGGTGAGCCTGTACTATATAAGGCTTTATCGCTTCACTTTACTTTCGCTTCTTCACGATGTTAGATACGTGTCAATAAATAAGGTTTTAGCCTCCATTCTCCTACTCTATATTGCATAGAAAGTTTAGATCGTATGATGAATAAAAGACCAGGTACTAACATGTTTATGAGCGCCTGGTCAGCAGTTGTTTATTGGATATAGTACGTGAATTAAATTTGTTTTTCAAACCTTTTAAAAGCATCAGACATTCTGTTAATAATCTCTTCAACCTGTTGGCTTGTAATAATAAGCGGTGGCGCAAGAGCAACTGTATTTGTTCCCTTCCAATCGAAATAACGTAATTGTAGGCCTAAGTCCATGCATATATCTGTATACAGAGCTGCCGCGTGTACCGCCGGATCAAATGAGATGCCGTTTTCAGGATCTTTAACTAGCTCAATACCGGCAAGTAGGCCAAGACCTCTTATATTCGTGATATGTTTATAATTGCTTTCGAGATACTTAAGTCCTTTTAATAATTCTTCACCGCGAAGTCTACTATTCTCAACAATTTGATCTCTTTCTAATATCTCAAGTGTCTTCAGGCCAACCGCGCAAGCCATTGGATGTCCACTATATGTGAATCCATGGAACATCATTTCATCTGATTGAATAAATGCTTCTCTTACATGCTCTCTCATAATTACAGCACCTAGGTGGGCGTAGCCGCTCGAGATTCCTTTTGCAACACATAAAAAGTCCGGAACAATGTTCCAATTATCAACACCAAAGGTCTTTCCTGTTCTTCCAAACCCACAAATCACCTCATCTGCAATAAGCAAAATGTTGTGTTCGTCGCAAAGTTTGCGAACAGCTTGAAGGTATCCGTCAGGAGGGAACCTTACCCCGCCTGCGCCTTGGATTGGCTCCAGAATGACAGCGGCAATGTTACCGGATCCTTCTGACTCAATTATCCCACGAATAGAACGCGAATAATTTGGATCACTTTTATCACCAAGTTCTGCATTCAAAACATGCGCTGCAGCTGTAAGGAAGTTCGGAGCATTAGAAGTCGTAAATTTGTTGAATCCTTCGATTCCAGTAGCACTAGTGGCTCCTACTGTAACCCCATGGAATGATTGTTCAAGAGAAATAATTTTAGTTTTCTCTGGCTGACCTTTTACTTTCCAATAAAAACGAGCTAGCTTAAATGCAGTATCATTAGATTCCGAACCTCCCGATGTGAAAAAGCAAACATTCAAATCACCAGGTGCTAATGAGGCCACTTTCTGTGCTAAAAGGATAGCAGGCTCATTGGATTGTCCGCTGAAAGAAGAGCTGTAAGAAAGTTTTAACATCTGCTGTTTTGCTACCTCAGCAAGCTCTTCATTTCCATAGCCAAGGTTAACATTCCAAAGCATCGAAACCCCATCAATACGCTCTTTCCCCTCTATGTCTTTCAGATAAATTCCTTTACCTTCTGTAAAAATTGTTGAGGGCCCTGATAAATAATGAGCTCTTGGTGGAGTGGTTGGATGTAAATAATGTTTTTTATCTAGTTCTGATAATTCCAATTTGTTTAAGTTATTCCGCTTTGCAACGTATTGCATATTTTATTCCTCCTTTAATGTCTGAGTAGGTATAAAGCTTATTATTTTAGTTAACTAATATTCTGCCCTTTTATATCTGTTAAGAGTTTCTTGGATTCTTTTGAATACATGGATCGAATCGAGAAATAACAAACACCAAATCCCATCCAAGTAAATCCAACTATTTTTCCGGCTGTTGAAAGCCCCCACAAAATATAAAGACAAACCGACACCCCAATTAATGGAACAACCAAATATTTAACGATATTTTTTCGCTTATTTTTTAAATAGTAATGATTAATAACACAAATATTTACGAAAGCAAATCCTAATAATCCACCAAACGCGACTAAGTCGGATACAATTTGCAAATCCAAAGATATTGCACCAATAACGCCGATTATTGACATTAATAAAATATTATTCATCGGTGTTTTATACTTTGGATGAATATAGCTAAAAAATTTTTGAGGGATGACATTGTCACGCCCCATCCCCAAGAGCAGACGACTTGAAGCTGATTGGCTTGCTAAAGCGCTTGCAATTCCAGATGCGATAATCGTAAATGTAATAAAAGTCTGAAGAAACCCGCCCCCTATCGTCTCTAAAACGTTGAAGAAGGCTGTGTTGGGATTATCAATAGTTAAATAGTTTCCTACAAGAATCACTGCTAAATAAGTGACGGAAACATAAAATACCGTTTGAATGACACAGGTAAACATAATGGCCAAACCAATTTTATTCCCCTCTACGTTCGTCTCTTCAGCTAAGGTTGTAATAGCATCAAAACCTAGGTAAGCGACAATAACAATTGCTGCCCCGCCAATAACTGCTCCTATTGAAAAAGAATCACCATCATAAATTGCCTTATAATTTATTAAAGATAAATCACCCGTTATTATAAAATGACTTGCGCTAAAAACGAAGGCAATCACCGCGATAATCATGAAGAGCACTAAAACTGAATTCAACTTAGTTGCTATATCAATTCCGATTATATTAACAATCGTGATTGGAATAGCGAAAATGAGAACCCACCCCCAAACCGGAATACTTGGTACAAGGGCGTTTGCAAAACTTGCACTGATCAAAAAAGTTAGCATGGGTATCAACAGATAATCAAGCAGCATTCCCCATCCAGCAATAAATCCTATTTTAGGGTGTAGCGCTTGATGGGCGTAGGTATAGGTTGAGCCCGCAACCGGGTAAGCTTCAACCATTTTACCGAAACTGTACGCTGTAAATAACATAGCAACAAAACCAAGAACATATGAGAGGACAGAATGGCCCTGAGATACCAATGTGATAATTCCAAACATTGACATCGCTGCAACTGGTGCCATAAAACCAAGACCAAAAATAACTAAATCTCGCATCTTTAAACTTCTTTTTAGACTTTGCCCATCTGATACAATTTGAATGTTCTCTATAATCCCTACCCCCATTGGCATTATTATAATTTTGTTATTTATACAAAGCGTTACCCTCCGTATTCAAAACTTTCCTATTAAAGTAAACCCATGCGTGCTTTGTCTAACTGTACATTTCCGGTTCTGAGATCAATAGACTCAAACGTTCTACTTGACGTAGCCTCAACCCAATTACCATTAATGAACAGTTGGTATTGCGTCAATCATCTGACTCCCCTCTTTTGTTTTGTTGATTGCCCATTTTTCCTTTGACTGTAGTAGGAACAATAAGCATTCTTTCTATTAATTTCAGATTATCAGAATAAGATAATTTGATATTGTAAAAATCGGAACATTCTAAATCTTCACCTAAAAAAAGTTATCAAACGCGTATGTCAGGCGCACGTAAAAGAGGGTGGGACATAACTAATTTGTCCTTTATGAAAGACGGATAATTTTTAAATTAACAAAGAATATAAATAGAAAACCCGAACTATTACGAAACACAGAATGCGCGTTTCGTAATATTGTTCGTGTTTTTATTGGCTAAAATCCTTCTGTCCCAGCCTCTTTAGCTAGACAATCATTATTCTTTTTTGCCCCGTTAATTGGTAAGGTGTCGTGCATCCAAAATTCCGAAACTCACGAATCAAATGAGCTTGGTCATAATAACCATTCTCATAAATAACATCATTTAACGTAAAGTGGGTTGTCCTCAGAAGCATATTTAGTGATGATTGAAATCTAACTATTTGGCTAAATAATTTGGGGGAAATTCCAATATGGTCTTCAAATTGTTTTCTTAAATATCTAGTTGAATATCCTACTTCTTCTGCAAGTTGCGTAATGGTAATATTTCCTCTTGTCGCGTATATATTATATAATGATTGTTTTATTAGTTTTGTTGATTTATCAATCTCAAAAATATGACTTTCCAATATTTCATTGAATATATTGACTCTCTGCATAAAACTTTCATCGGTTGCTACCCTTTCTAAAATATTCGTATTTACAGGAAACATTTCATTTAAGGAAATTTCTTTATCTGTAAGGTCTTTTATACCGAATTTTAGTTTCTTAATATCTAGGCATGGCAGAAAACGAATACCAAAGTATGTACTGTTTGGGAGTAGATTAATCACTCTACTTTTAGTAACGCTTCCACAAATATTACCGTAGTGCTGATCACAATTAATGAGAATATCGATACATCCATCCGGAATAACAGAAATTTGACTACTTACCCCTCCCATTTTAAATTGATAAAACAGAATAGATGGTTGATTTGGTTTAATTCTAACTTTTTGTTCAATATAGTAATCTGTTTGAAATTCAAAGTCAGGCTGGGACGGCAAGTAACTAATTATTTTCGAATTCAAAGGACTAATCAACTTTTTACCCCCTTGTAATACAAATTAGTAAACGCTTACAATTCGATGCTTAATATATGATTATTTCCTAGGTTAATCAAATAACAGCTAAATCAACTGTTTACTACTTTTCTTACACAAAGTAAGTTTAAGTAGGTATTTTGCAATTAATCAGGGTTGATTCCTTATCTACGTCTACTCTCTGGCTAAATGATTACAAGGAGATAAGGTATGATGAACTTAATCTTAATGCCTTTTTTTCGCATAAAAATAGCCATCTTCATTTCAAGAAGTAGCTATTCTTCATTTTGGAAATACCCTGCCAGGAGATTTTCCAAGACACACCAAGCCTTAAATTAAATTTTTCTATACTTACATAAATTAACTCAATAACATGCTATCTAAAAAATTCAAAAATGAACCAAAGTATATTTCTGAATTAGTAGAGCTTTCATATTCCACGTCACTACGAACGTTCGTAAAAAAAGTGTAATTAAAAAAGGAAAAATAATCAATATAACTTTTGGAAAATTTAGATAATTAATCACCTTCCCTCAGTGTTACTGACTTTTTATTTAATGATGATGGTTATTACTTTATTTTAAATCGGAAGTGGCATTGCCGTTCCTGATTCAATCATCGTAAAATCCCTAAATTCATTGAAAAAGTAAAACGAGTTATCAAAAAACGAATAGCGGGAAAATTTTAAAATAGCAATTTAGAGCGCTTTCCCACTCTTAATTACTATCAGTATTTAAGTTAAAAGCCTGTATCCCTTGTTACCTCAAGGTTACAGGCTTTTTTAACAACCATGAATTTCGCTGCAATCCTAAAACGGATAATCTAATTTGCTCGTTTGTACAGATACCCATTTCGCAACAGTAAACTCCTCTACAATCCATTCATATCCAAAGCGTCCAATTCCACTTTGTTTCACTCCACCAAATGGAACATTTCCTTCTAGCACTGCAGGCATATCATTTATATGTGTTGTACCAGATTCGATCTCAAGGGCTAATCTTTCCCCTCTTTCTATGTCACTAGTCAGAATGGCAGAGGATAATCCATATTCCGTGTCATTCGCAAAGCGAATGGCCTCTTCATCACTTTCAGCCGGAATAATTTGTGCAACAGGACCGAAGATCTCGCAAGATGCAAGACTTGAATCATTAGGTACATCAACAAATACAAATGGAGAAATAACATTTCCTGTACGGTCACCTTCTACGGCAACTTTTAATCCCTTTTCCTTTGCTTTATTAACTAAATCCATGATTTTATCAGCTTGTTTTTCATTTATAACAGGTCCAATAATTGTTTTTGGGTCTTTAGGGTCTCCTACTGTTAATCCCTTAACTTTTTCTACGTATTTAGTAACAAATTCATCATAAATATCTTTATGAACAATAATTCGATTTGTAATCGCACAAATTTGACCACTATGCAAAAATTTCCCGAAGATGGCTACTTTCACCGCTTGTTCAACGTCGGCATCTTTTAAAACTACTAAAGGGTTATTGCCTCCAAGTTCTAATGCCATTTGTTTTAATGTTCCGCCTGTTACTTTATTAATATATTTTCCTACTTCAGTTGATCCTGTAAAACTGATAAACGAAGAATTCGTATTTAACAGGAATTCATCTCCTGCTTCTTGAAGATCAGTTAAAATTGTATTAAACACTCCAGCAGGAAGTCCTGCTTCTTCAAAAGCTTTTGCAAAAACTTGTCCGCCAACTATTCCTACTTGGAGATCTGGTTTATGAACAACACTATTCCCGAGAGCAATGGCAGGGAAAATTGTTCTTGTTGCCATGTTAAATGGGAAGTTAAAAGGTGTGATGGACGTAATAACACCTAAAGGTAATCGATATACACGACTAACCTTTCCCGGTGTAGAAGATGTATAATGTTTAGGTGTGTAAATTTCATCTACCATATTTATAGAATCTTTGATGTCACTAACTCCAAAGCCAAACTCAATTTGAGCTTTAAGTAGTGTTCCACCAGTTTCTCGTGTAATTAATTCCAAAATATACTCTTTATTTTTCTCTAAATAGTGTAATGCTTTCGTTAAAACTTCTCTTCTTTGTTCTGGAGTAGATTTAGCCCACTCCTTTTGTGCTGCTTTTGCTTTTTGATAAGCGTCTTTTATTTGCTCTATATTCGCTAATTCTACAGATGTAATAATTGACTGATCATATGGATCCTTTATTGAATAGGTTCTTGCACTACCACCCTCTACCCATTGACCTCCAATATAACTTTTGTTGATTTTACTTGCCCATTCAATGCAGTTCACATCTAAAGCTTGATTGTTTGTCATTTAAAGTCCCCTTCCTAAAATGAAAATCTACACTTAACGCGATGTAACCTAAATTGTAAGCGAAATCAATTTTTTTTTATTGTAAAAAGCGGAACTACTCTTACAAACAGATTCAACCATTGTTTCATATTTACCTCGTTCACATTGTATTTCGCCTTTTCCTGCTCGTTTTCACAATGCATGTTTCATCTAATAAAACGAGTCATCCCGAATGTTGTCTAAAGGCTCATAACCTCGGAAAAATGGAGGTTATGAGCCTTTTAATCAATAAAAAACAACAGTGATGAAAACTAGAAAACTCCTTTTAGCCAAATTCTAATCTATTACCTTGATTGACTTTCAGCCCTTTTACTTTTTAAAACGCTTATGGATATTATTATACTTGTAAGTACCTTCCTCACTGAATTCAATCAATTCCATCGATAATGCTAGATAGCGCCTATTATATAAATCAGCAAAATGATCCTTGATTACTTCGAATAGTTCGTCACAAGTTTCTTTCTTATGTTCAGCCGATCTACCTGCCCCAATTTTTAATGTAGCATGAACAAATGCATCATCTTCTTCTCCATCTGCTACTCGGTAATCATGAAGTTCAACTGCTCTTGATCGAATTCCTCCAGTTGGAAAAAGATTACTACGGCTAATCAAAACATCATTCACTTTTTCAAGCAAATTTGGAATGGCTGCTTCTTCCTTTATGTTATCGGTATACTCAACAATAAAATGCGGCATGTTTTCATCCCTTTCACTGACTAAAAATGGCGTTCTCACTTTCTGTTCTTAAGAACTGTTTTTCACTAATAATAGTATTTACTAGTCGCCCCACACCTTCAATTTCAGTAATGACTTCATCCCCTACCTTTGTATCAACTAAGCCCTCAGGCGTACCAGTAAGGATAATGTCGTTTTTATTTAATGTCATAAAACTACTTAAATACTCAATTAAATGCGGAATACTAAAAATCATATCTTTCGTTGTGCCTTCCTGCGTAACTTTTCCATTTACATAAGTACGCAATGTAAGATTCATAGGATCTTCAATATCTTTTGCATCGACTAGCCATGGACCGATTGGTGTACAATTATCTCTATTCTTTACTTTTAAGTTCGGACGATAATAGTTTTCTAAATAATCACGGATGGCATAGTCATTTGCAACTGTATATCCTGCTACATAATCATAAGCATCTTCTCGTTTAATGTTAGTCCCGGAACGCCCTATGACAACTGCAAGTTCACATTCATAATGCATATTGGTAGCCTCAGCCGGTCGGTACGTCTGACCTCGATGACCAATAAAAGTATTAGGACCTTTTAGAAAAACTAAAGGTTCTGTTGGTGCTTGAAAAGCAAGTTCCTTTGCATGATCTGCATAATTTAGCCCTAAAGCGAAAACGGTTCTAGGTTGGACAGGCGGTAGCCAGACCACTTCCTCCTCAGAAACAATTTGTCCATTATCTAGTTTCAGGTGACCATCATCTGTTTCAATCGCTTGATGAATGACATCCTGAAATACTACACGTGCATGTTTCATAATAATCACGCTCCTTTATAAAACAATGAGATTCTCATTTAACTGTATTTTCTAAATAACCGATTCCATCGATTTCAATTCGTACTCGATCTCCCTCTTTAACAAGAGGAGGATTTTCAGGTACCCCAACTAGTAAAACATCGCCCTCAAACAGGGTCATGAATCCCGAAATTTCAGAAATAAGTTGTGATACAGGTCGAATTAAATTGGCCGTTGTATTCTTTTGTTTTAATTCATCGTTAACGAATACTGTAATCGTCAACTTATTCGGGTCAGCGATTGCATCGCGTTCAATAATCCATGGACCTACAGGGCAAAATTTATCTCTTGCTTTTTGTTTAATAGCTGGTCGGTATAAACTCTCATGTGGAATACTCACATCATTTACAATGGTGTATCCTAATACATGATCTAAAGCTTTTTCTTCTGTTACACGAGTAGCCTTTTTCCCAATGACAATGCCTAATGAGGCACCTACTTGCAGATGCGACGTATCCTCGGGTAGTGGAATTGAAGATTTAAATCCAGTAATCGTGTTTACCGGTTTTATATATAACACAGGCGCTTTGGGAGGCTGTTTATAAGGTTCTATCGTTAAAGATGAGCCTAATGCCTCAAGCTCGCCACTATAATTTAATAAAGCCCCATATACTGTACCCGAAATTGGCGCCTCCAAAGAGGACTGCTCTAAGGTTACATTTCTATCACCGAGAATGATTGTATTGCTTTGAGGATCTACTTCCACTTCTTTTGTGTGAAGGGTTTCACTCAATTTAATAATTGCCTTACTCATAACTATTCACACCTCTCATAAACTCGTAAAATTCTTCTGATGATTACTTAATCTTTTTGAACTTGCCAAACTATCACTAATGATTAACTACACCTTTAACATCATTACCTATATTTGACTTAACGATAATTTCTGAAAAATTATCCTCTACATTTTTTGTCTTACGGGCCCCTATTAATGTACCAATATAGCAGCCTAAGAAACCTAACGGTATAGAAAGAATTCCTGGTGACGCAAGAGGGAAAATAGGCTTACCAGTAAATAAGGCTACACCTGGTTCCGGATTCCAAACATTTGGACTTAACATAACTAGACCAATCGTGCTAATTAATCCTATAAGCATCCCGAAGATTGCTCCATTTTTGTTGAACTTTCTCCAAAAAATAGTTAATAAAATAACTGGTAAATTCGAACTCGCTGCTAATGTAAGAGCGATTGATGCTACAAAGGCAACATTAAAATTTTGAAGAAATAGTGATAAGGCAATGGCGATAGCAGTGATGACAATCGACGCAAGACGTACCATAAACATTTGCTGTTTTTCGGTTGCTTTCCCGTCTTTTAAAATTTCGTTATAAAAGTCATGAGAAAATGCTGTTGCTCCCGTAACTACAATTCCAGCAACAACTGCGAGAATAGTAGCAAAGGAAACCGCAGAAATAAAAGCAAACATAAAATCTCCGCCAATATACTTTGCTAATAATGGCGCTGCCATATTTCCTGCTGGGTTAGCCTCAATAATTTTCGAAGTTCCAACTAGCTTTGCCGCTCCAAACCCAAGGAAAATAACCATAATATGGAACAACCCCATAATCCACATAAGCCAAACAACTGACTTTCTGGCAACCTTAGCATTCGGTACAGTTAAAAAGCGAACTAATACATGGGGTAGACCCGCTGTCCCAAGAATGAGCCCAAGTGTTAAAGAAGCAGCATCCCATCCGTTTTTATATTTCAAACCAGGGTTTAAGAAATCAATTCCAAAAGGAGTGGCTGTTTTCATATCCGTAAAAATGCCAATAAAATTAAAATTAAATTTCCACATAACCATTACAAACATAATAAAGGTTCCACCTACTAAAAGAACGGCTTTAATAATTTGAACCCAGCTTGTTGCGGTCATTCCTCCAAACAAAACAAAAGCTAACATAGCAACACCAACAATAAGGACTGAAGTATTATACGGAATACCTAATAATAATTTGAATAAAGCTCCAGCAGCAACAAGCTGTGCAAGCATATAAAAAACTGAGATGATTATTGTATTGAAGGCAGTTACTCCTCGTACTTGTTTAAACTTAAATCGAGCAGTAATCATATCACCTAACGTATATTTCCCTAGATTCCTTAATGGTTCTGCAACTAAAAATAAAATGACAAGAAATGAAACTAGCGCACCGTACATGAGGAAGAATCCGTCATATCCCGTTAAAGAAAAGGCTCCAATTAACCCTAAAAAGGTAGATGCAGACATAAAGTCACCTGCTAAAGCAAGTCCATTTTGCCTAGCAGTCAGACCCCCTCCAGCTGTATAAAAAGAACCTGCTGTTTTTGTTTTTTTGGAAGCATAGTACGTAATGAAAAGTACCCCTATTGACATGAGTACAAAAAGAAGAATAATATCCCATCCCATATGTTTACAGCCCCTCTTTTACTATGATTTGCTTTACTTTTTCGTCAAATTCAGCAGACTTCTTTACGTAAATACTGCATACTCCAAATGACATAAAGATAATTGAAATACCGTAAATCCACGCCAACGTAATGTCTCCTATTACTTGAACGTTTAATATATTTGTAAACAATGATAGGAATGGTAAAGCTAGTGAATAAGCCAAATAAAAAATTGTGTATGAAATAATAAACTTTTTCTTATCTAAAAGTAGTTGTTTAAAATCCTCTGAAGTGGAAATTTTGTCATAATCGATTTGGTTGTTGTCCTGTTGTTCGATATCTTTTTTTACATTACTCTGTTCTTTTACTAGCTCCAAATTGATAGCACCTCTTTCCTAATAATTCAATAGGGTTCTTAAATGCTTCTAATTTTTAATTTCTATTAAAAACTACTAGTTTTAGCTCTGTCATTTCCTCTACGGCATATTTTATGCCTTCTCTTCCGACTCCACTTTCCTTCACACCTCCATAAGGCATGTTATCTACACGAAACGTTGGAATGTCATTAATCATTATGCCTCCAACATGAAGGTTTTCAGCTGCAGTTAACGCTGTATGAACATTATCCGTGTAAATTCCCGCTTGGAGACCATATCGCGAATCATTTACTTGCTCAATCGCTCCCTCTACTGCTTGCACTTTATTGATGATGACAATTGGAGCAAACACTTCTTGACATGAAACTTTTAACGAAGACTCTGCGTTTAATAATACCGTTGGCAATAGAATATTTCCTTTGGCGATTCCTCCAGTTGCTACTTCTGCTCCATGTTGTTTCGCCTCATGAATCCAATCTAAAGTACGTTCCACATCTTCTTTTGAAATAAGCGCTGAAACATCCGTACGTGGATCTAAAGGGTCACCAATTTTGAGTTGCTGAGTTGCTTCAACAAATTTTTGCACAAATGTTTCGTACAAACTTTCATGAATATAAATGCGTTGTAATGATATACATACTTGACCTTGGAAAGAAAAGGCTCCCTTCACACAACGATTAATAATTGAATCTATATCGATCCCTTTATCAATAATAACGGCTGCATTCGAACCCAGTTCTAATGTCACGCGCTTCAGTCCAGCTTTGTTTCGAATACCAATCCCAACAGCTGGGCTTCCGGTAAATGTAATAGCTGCAATTCTATCATCGGTCACGATTTTATCCCCCACGACTCTACCGCTTCCAGTAATAACATTAAGAGCTCCATTAGGTAAACCAGCCTCCTGTAACAACTCTGCTAAAAAGAAAGAAGATAGTGGAGTTTGAGATGCTGGTTTTAATACAACTGTATTTCCTGCGGCAATGGCAGGACCTACTTTATGGGCTACTAAATTCATCGGGAAATTAAATGGAGTAATCGCTCCAATAACCCCAATAGGTTCACGCACCGTATATGCTACTCGTTTTTCTCCGCCTGGTGCAGCATCCAATGGAATTGTTTCTCCATGAATTCGCTTTGCTTCTTCAGCTGCAAACTTATATGTTTGTATGGTCCGTTTTACTTCTTCGATTGCAGTAGCAATTGGTTTAGCTGCCTCTAAAGCGATAATTTCTGCAGCTTCATCTAAACGCTTCTCATACAAATCTACTAAACGTTCCAAAATAGCTGCACGTTCGTGAGCTGGCATTTTCGCCATGACTGTTTTTGCACGACATGCAGCATCAATTGCCTCATTCACTTCTTTTTCATTAGCCTTAGGAATATATGCAATAACATCTCCAGAGTATGGAGATGTTAGGGATGCATGTTCAGTGGCTTCTTGCCATTGACCATCAATATATAAGTTTTTCTTTCTTACTTGCACTTTTAAATTCATATTCTACTCCTTTCTGTAATAGCCTACTTTTAATTAGATTACTAGTTCATCTTTTTTCATGTATTCATTCATTCCGTATGACTCATTCTGCTTGCCATATTTATAATCTAGCCACTTTACCTTAATCCGCTTCTTGTATGGGTATACAGAACAATCTTTTAATTGTATTAATATTGAAGAATGTTGCTCATTTATAGATATTTGGTGGCAGGTTCCATCATAATTATTACCATCTAGTTCAACTTGAATATGGTAAATACCAGGTTTAGGCATTCGGTATCTCTTTTTTACTATTAATTTTAGAAACTGATGTTTATTGTAAAAAAGAAAACTTTGATTCACTTCTCCATTAATTTCATAAAAATCACCAAGGTACATAGGAATCTTTTGCACATGACCTTCATCAAGCAATTTTCGGATTGCTGTTGAACTAATTTTTTCATCATAATATTGGATCTTTGAAACAGTCGTTACTTCAAAACTTCCGGGACTATACTCTGATAACGTTTTCATATTACCGAGACCTTTATAGCCATAATGATAATCAAAGCCTGCTACAACATGTATACATCCAAGTCCAATAATGTATTGTTCAACAAAATCGTTTGGAGAAAGACGGGCAAACTCGGAGCTAAACTCAACAACAAATAACTTCTCAACACCTAACTTTTCGAATCGATCTTCTTTCAAAGGAAGCGGAGTTAAATAAGTCATTGGCTCCATATGAGGAAAGAGTATATCTTTTGGGTGCGGATAAAACGTTATAACACCAAAGGCACATTGTTTTTGCCTAGCAATTTGTTTTGCTGTTTCAAGAATTTTTTGATGGCCGATGTGAACGCCATCAAAAAAACCAAGAGCCAAAACACAAGCTTCCATTTCAGTGAACTTTGATTTATCAATTGAACTGTTGATAGTAATTGTCTCCATCGTTTGCCCTCCCCTTTTATGTTAAGTTAACTGCGGCGCGGTGATCTGGCCATATTTTCCTGCAAAGAATGTCAGGGGATTTCCTTCACGGAGCACAATATCTTCTATTTCTCCAAGGAATAGCGTATGGTCACCAGCTACTTGCTTTCCATATACATTACATACAATATTCGCCAGAGCATCCTTTACTACCGAGATTTCGCTTAGGCGGTCAAATTCTGGTTCACGCTTTTCTTTGATCTGGCCGGCGAATAACATAGAAACTTCTTGCTGGTCTTCCGATAAAATATTCACTGCAAATTTACCGGAGCGGTTAATTTTATCCAGCATTTTTGCATTTTCTTTAATCGATATTAGTACGAGTTTCGGATTTAGCGACACTGACATGAAGGCATTTGCCGTCATGCCATGAGGCTCTCCATCAATATCCGTTGTAATAACTGTTACGCCGGTAGCAAATTTACCCATGGCATCTCGAAATATACGATCATCCATTGAAACTCCTCCATTCTTTTAATTTATATAACAAGTTCTGGTTTCCTCTGTGCAAGAATTGGTGACATCGATTGAATTTGTTCATTTGTTTCAATATCTAAAAACGGAGATGTTTCATTAAACCAGCTGTCCGGTGCTTTTGCACCCCATAATGTTTGACGACGTGGGTCATTTAAATCCCATCGGATTGGCTCGAAGTCATTGTCACTTGTTAAGTAATCTCCGTTATACAGCTCAATGCGGTATCCATCTGGATCTCTTAAATACAAGAAGAACGCATTGGATAAACCATGGCGTGCTGGACCTCTTTCAATGTTCTGTGAATAGCCAAGAGAAGCTAAAACATCGCAGCAGTGAATTAGAGCAAGTGGATCCGGTAGCCAGTAAGCAAAGTGATGAAGACGCGGACCATCTCCGTTCATAAAGGCTTGATCATGCACAGTCTGTTTGCGGTGGAGCCACGCAGCCCAGATACTTCCATTTTCTATAGTTGTATATTCGGAACATGCAAAGCCTAGTTCGTTGATAAAGAAGTTGTAAGCTTTTTCCACATCCGGTACAGCACAGTTTACGTGGTCAATCCTTTGAATTCGTGCCCCGCTGTATAAGTCGTAGCGCTGAAGTAAGCGCTCTGCTTTTTCAATCTTGCAGAAAAATTCAAGAGGCATTCCTGAAATATCATGTACATGCAGTGCACGTCCAAGAGCATGCTGGGTTCCTTCCTTGAGCCACTTTGTTTTTAAGCCTTTTGATTGAAACAATTCAGCCAGACGATCAAGATCTTCTTCTTTTTCTACTTTGTAACCGAGTGCGTGTACCCCTAACGTCTCGGACTTTTTAAGAACCAAGCTGTGGTGTGTGTGTTCTTCAAGCCCTCTTAAATAAACACAGTTGTCCTTTGTTTCCGTTTCAATCATGCCAAGCGCTTTTACATAAAAATCTTTTGAACGATCTAAATCCTTCACATTAATAACAGTTCTGGCAATGCGAATGATATTGAAATCCATACTCCTCATCTCCCTTAGTCGTTTAATTAGCTATTTTTAACAAACTCTTCTGATCGATTCAAAAATTCTTTTACACGATTAACATATTCCTGTTTGTCATACCCGTTATAAAGCGTACTTGCCATTCTAACGGGATCACCAAAGAAGAAGCGCTCATAAAGTGTTTGTCGAGAACCGAATGAACTTATACATACATCCCACGCCAAACGATAAAGTTTCACACGATCATAAGCATCTCCAGTAGCTGATTGTAAATACTTATCAAGATCCGGACGAATATCAGAATTGAAGTCTGATTCTGATGGAATCGCCATTAAGCCACTTGCACCCATTAATTGCATAATTTCAGTAAAGCGAGGGTAAATTTTAGGGAAGTAATGACGTGCTGCATTTAACGGTGCAAAATCTGGTGTCATAGTTCCCCATCTATCCACTTTTGCATTTGCTTCGGCAGCAACGACATATGCTTTCATCGTTTCAAGTGCAATAATTACTTCAGAGATTTTCTCCTGTATATGTTGGTATTGGCCAATATTAATTGTCTCTGCCATTAATTGAAGAATACCAAGTACAAACTCTGTTTTCGCGATATTTTTTGATACAACTTGATGGGTCATATGAACAACTGCATTACTTTCGTTGTAGGCCTGGTTACACACATTAACATCACCAAGGGCAAAGACTCGATTCCAAGGAACGACAACATTATCAAACACTACAATAGTATCCATTTCTTCAAAGCGAGACCCTAGCGGATGGTCGAAATGAGACTTACCATAATCAAAAGATTCTCGACAAATAAACTTTAAGCCCGGAGTATTATTAGGAATAGAAAATGCAAATGCATATGGATTTTCTTCAGCTGATTGTTTTAACAAAGTAGATGGGAATACCATGATTTCATCTGTAATACCACCTTGAGTAGCAAGTAATCTTGCCCCTTTAATAACAACCCCTTCAGATGTTTTCTCTTTAATCCGTGCTGCAATATACGGATCTGGAAGCTGTGCTGAATTTACTCCCCTATTGACTTGAGGCTGAATCAACGTATGTGTTAAAGATAAATCATTTTCACGGCAATACTCGTAGTAGTTGGCCATGTTTTCGGCATAAATGGAGTCCTGTTTTCCAAACATTTCTGAAGCTGAACCATACGCCATCATCCCGACATTAATGTAATCTGGGGAACGTCCCATCATGCCACCATTATATTTCGCCCATTCTTGCATCATTTTACGACGTGTCACCAAATCTTCTTTTGTTTTTGGCTGTATAAAAGATGTACCTACCCGTTCACCAGTAGTTGGAGATACATATGTCATGTAATCCCTTTTTTCTGGATCATGTTGCAAATCATAAAGTTCTGCCTGAGTTTTCATAACCCCCTTAAAAGCTGAATGTTCAGAAATTTTACCTTCTACTCGTTTTCCATCAATCCATATATTTGCTTGTGCATTATCAACTCTTTCAATATATTGCTTTCCTGTTTTTGCTGGCATTATTGCTTCCCCCTCAAAAAATAGTTTTTACTTTCCAAATTGCGGAATATGATGATCACCTATAGCAACATGGATTACCTTTGGTTCTGTATAGAATTCAAACATTGCGTAATGACCGCCCTCTCTTCCAATTCCACTATCTTTCATACCGCCAAATGGAATTCGAAGATCTCGTACGTTTTGAGCGTTAATCCAAAGCATACCCGCTTCAATAGCATCCGCCATACGATGTGCTCGTTTTAAATCTTTTGTCCATACAAAACCTGCTAGTCCGTAAGATACGTCATTTGCCATATGAAGTACTTCTTCATCTGTTTCAAATTCAATTACGGCCATAACAGGACCAAAAATTTCTTCCTGACATACTCTCATGTCATTTCTTGCATTTAATAAAAGTGTCGGTGGTACAAAATTACCTGCCTTAACCTTCTCCGGAACCACTCCCTGAATTACTTCACAACCTTCTTGTTTAGCGATTTCTATATACTTTTTTACTTTGTTGTAATGATCTTTTTCAATTAGCGGACCAAGCTGAGTTGATGAATCCATTGGGTCACCGATTTTAATGTTAGCGACACGTACTTTTAATTTTTCAACAAATTGATCTTTAATATTTTTATGCAAGAATACCCGAGAATTGGATGTGCAACGTTCACCATTAAAAGAGAAAATCCCCCATATTGCTGCATCTAGAGCTCGTTCAAGATCTGCATCATCAAAGACAATTAAAGGTGATTTTCCACCAAGCTCCATCGATGTTTTCTTTAAAGTATCCGCAGAGTTTTTAATAATAGTGGAACCTGTAGTCGTTTCACCTGTAAATGAAATCGCTTTCACATTTGGGTGAGCAACAAGAGCAGCCCCTGCTGTTTCTCCAAAGCCATGAACGACATTAAAGACTCCATCCGGAACTTTTGCTTTATGAATAATTTCAGCTAATTTATTTGCCGTTAATGGTGAAAGTTCCGCTGGTTTTAGAACAACAGTATTTCCAGTTGCTAATGCAGGCGCTACTTTCCAAGTCTCTAACATGAATGGGGCATTCCATGGAGTAATTAACCCTATAACTCCTAATGGTTTATAAACTGTATAATTAATGAATTCATCATCCATTGGGTAAGATTCACCATGCAATTTTGTCTCAACCATTCGTGCGTAGAAACGGAAATTTTCTGCAGCACGTGCGGTTTGATTTCTTGTTTGGCTAATTGGCAGACCTGTATCTAATGCTTCTAAGAAAGCAATTTCTTCAATCTCCTCATCGATAAGATCTGCAATTCTATTAATATAATTCATTCTTTCTTTCAATTTCATCTTGCCCCACGGACCATTCTCAAATGCTTCTTTTGCTGAAAGAACAGCTTGATTTATATCCGCTTCACGCCCCTCAGCGATATAGTTGTTTATTTTATTGGTAAATGGATTTTTATTTTCAAAAGAAGCACCTGATTTACTGTCGACAAACTGTCCATTAATAAAGAGTTTTATATTTTCTACTTGCATGTGTTCGTGATTTTTTTGAGTCTCAGTTACTTGAACTTGCATGTTATTACACTCCTTATTCTTCTCTTACTCCTCTAATAAGGAGTAAGAGAATTTTTTAGATTTCGAATTTATTATTTAGTTACAATCTCATTTGATAAAATACCATATTGATTTAAAACTTCCCGAATTTCGTTTTGCAGCGCCTCAGATGGTAAATCCATTGGCTTGCGTAAAACTGGCGTAATTTTATCCATCATCCCCAGCGCTGCTTTTACTGGTCCAGGATTAGTCTCTTTGAATAACACATCATTTAATGTCATTAATTCAAAATGAAGATCTAACGCTTTTTCAGTGTCTCCTTCCTCCCAAGCATTATGCATTTCTGCTACTTTCGCTGGTGCAACGTTTGCTGTAGCGCTAATAGAACCTTTCCCACCAATTGTTAACATTGGGTAGCAAAGAAGTTCAATTCCCGAGAATAGACTAAAATCTCTCCCACAATTTAATAGCACTCGATTGACATGTTCGAAATCTTTATTAGACTCTTTGGCACCAATAATGTTCGGGCAATCTTCAACAAGTCGAGCCATAGTTGTTACTTCCATATTCACCCCTGTTCTTCCAGGAATGTTATATATAATAATTGGAATATCCACGGCATCTGCAATAGTTTTATAGTGTTTATATAATGCTTGCTGAGAAGGCTTATTATAGTACGGAACAATGACCATCGCGGCATCTGCTCCCATTTCTTGAGCAGCCTTTGTTAGCCGAAGTGCTTCATTATGATTAACTGATCCCGTTGCTGGTATAAATGGAACTCGTCCATTAATCGTTTTACTTGCTGTTTCCATCACAAGCTCTCTTTCTTCGATCGTTAGAGAACTAGGTTCCCCAGAAGTCCCGGTTACCGAAATGCCATGGCTCCCACTCTCTATCTGCCAGTTAATTAAACTTTTAAATGTCTGTAAATCTAAACTTTCATCTTCCTTGAATGGTGTAATAACTGGTGCAATCGAACCTTTTATACTTTCTTTAGCTTTTCGAATTCTAGACATTTTATCTTCTCCTTTTCTACCTTTTCATGGAATCGTTTTCAAGATTAATGTATCATTAAGTTTGAAATATTTAAAATATTTAAAATGTTTGTAACGTATATAAAATAAATATGCTTTCTAAGGAGGATTTTCATGGATATAAGACAATTGCGATACTTTACCACTATTGTTGAAGAAGGCCAGATCACTAGAGCAGCAAAAAAGTTACATATGGCCCAACCCCCCCTTAGTCAACAGCTAAAAGCGCTGGAGGAAGAACTTAGTACTCTTTTGATAGTACGAAATGGAAAGAATATAGAACTAACAGCAGCAGGAAAAGTGTTGTATAAGAGAGCTACCAATCTTTTAAGTCAGATTGATGAAACAATTATGGAAGTGAAAGAAGTAGGGGAAGGTCTTAAGGGTACATTATCAATTGGATCTGTAAAAACATGCTTTTCTTACCTACCTGAACGCATTCGTTTTTTCCGAGAAAAGTATTCAAACGTTACATTTCGTTTATACGAAGGGGATACCTATCGATTATTACAAGATTTAAGAAATAGGCATATTGAGGTTGCTATAGTCCGGTTACCTTTAGAGGCTGAATCAGATGACTTATCCTCACTGCCATTACCTCCCGACCATTTTGTTGCCGTTATCCCTGAGGCGTGGAATTATGAAAGTACATTAAGACTAGATGAACTTTCAAGTATGCCACTAATGTTGCTACAACGTTTTAAGGGTGTTGGTCAATACGAACTCGTTATAGAAGCTTGTAGAAAATATCACTATGAACCAAATATTGTCTGTCAATGTTCAGACGCTGCTATGATTATGTCCCTAGTTAGAGAAGGTGTCGGTGCTTCCTTACTTCCAAGGTCTGTCTTACATTCATTTTCTATGAATGGCCTGAAAATATTGGAGCTTGAAGAACTAAGTATTCAATCAGATTCCGCCGTTATCTGGTTGAAGGACCGTTACCTTTCAAAAGGTGCTATTAAATTTATTGAAACTTTTGAGAGTGAATACAATTTAAATATCTCACAAGTAGAATGACTCAAATAATTTCATGATTCTATAAATCATATGTGTTGAATCAATTTTAAAGATTTTAATTACTCCCTTCTACCAAAGAAAGTATGACAGTGGATGCCTAGAGGTGGTCCACTCGATTGTTGAATCAAGAAAGTGGCTATAATATGGATGTATATAATGTGTCTGTTTTCATCTGACACCTTCCTTTTCTGCATCATAAAAGCCCTCCACAGATGATTGTGGAGGGCTACGAATTAAACGCCTAAAGATTCTCTTATTTTGATTAATGCATCTTCTATTTCATAAGATGTTTCAAGTACCTCAGAATTCTCACGGTGATTCGATTGAATGTACCGAATGATTGTATATAATTCATCAATCATTTCGTCATCACTTTTATATATTTTCATTTTGTTCCCTCCTTGATGTTATTTAATCATAACAAAAAGGTGGATGAAGGTATAAAAATAACGCTAGCCTATGCTCCGTTTACTCGTTTACTGTAACATGATTATGTATGCAAAAAAGAAAATGGCGAACATTGTACGTCAAGTGTCTTCAAATATAATACTAAAAAAATTAAATATCAGTTTTAACTATCATTTCATGCGCCACACACACGAACAACATTAATTGAAAATGGTGGTACATCTGTTAAAATTGTGCAAAAAGATTAGGACACAGCAGATCAGTTATTACAGAAGACCACTATGTCCATCTTACAGAGAAAATGTTCAGAGATGCTGTAGATATCTTTGATTCATTTGCTCAAGATCTTTAGGTGTAATATGAATATAAATTCTAAATGGGTGGCAAACGGGTGGCAAATGCCTGCCAACCCTTGATATTCCTAATTACTTCGAATCATCCATCTTCAGAACAGCCATGAATGCTTCTTGTGGTACTTCGACTGAACCTACTTGTTTCATACGTTTTTTACCTTCTTTTTGTTTATCAAGAAGTTTACGTTTACGAGAAATATCCCCACCGTAACATTTTGCTAAAACGTTTTTACGCATAGCTTTAATTGTTGAACGAGCAACAATTTTTTGTCCAACAGCTGCTTGAATTGGTACTTCAAATTGTTGGCGTGGGATTAATTCTTTTAATTTTTCAACGATGACTTTACCTCGCTCGTACGCAAAGTCACGGTGCACGATAAAGCTTAGTGCATCGACTTGCTCACCATTTAATAAGATATCCATCTTCACTAGTTTTGAAGTCTGATAACCAATGAGTTCATAGTCAAATGACGCATAGCCCTTCGTATTTGATTTTAAATAATCAAAGAAATCATAAACGATTTCTGATAACGGCATTTCATAAATAATGCTGACACGTGTAGTATCGATATAATCCATTGTCATGAAGTTACCGCGTTTTAATTGACAAAGCTCCATAACAGCTCCTACATAATCGTTCGGTACCATAATTGTCGCTTTTACATATGGTTCTTCCACATGATCAATTTTTTGAGGATCCGGCATAAATGACGGGTTGTCAACCTTAACTGAAGATCCATCTGTCATGTGAACATTATAAATTACAGAAGGCGCTGTTGTGATTAGATCAATATTAAACTCACGCTCAATACGCTCTTGAATGATTTCCATGTGTAAAAGCCCTAAGAAGCCACAGCGGAAACCAAATCCTAGTGCTTGTGATGTCTCTGGCTCATATTGAAGTGCAGAGTCATTAAGCTCTAACTTTTCTAACGCTTCACGTAAGTCATTATATCTCGCTGTATCGATTGGATATAATCCGCAGTATACCATTGGATTTAAACGACGATAACCTGCTAATGGCTCAGCTGCTGGGCGATTAGCAAATGTAACTGTATCACCGACACGAGTATCACCTACATTTTTAATGGAGGCTGTTAAATAGCCTACGTCACCAACAGTTAATTCAGACTGTGGTACAACTTTCGGTGTGTGTACACCAACTTCGATAACTTCAAATTCTGCTCCAGTTGCCATCATTTTAATTTTATCGCCAGGTTTTACTGTACCGTTCATGATTCGAATGGAAATAATAACACCTTTATAAGCATCATAAACAGAGTCAAAAATAAGGGCTTGTAAAGGTGCTTCTGGATCACCAGTTGGTGCAGGCACTTTCTCTACAATTTGTTCTAAAATATCTTCAATTCCGATACCAGCTTTAGCAGAAGCTAAAACCGCTTCTGAAGCATCTAACCCGATTACGTCCTCAACTTCTTGACGAACGCGTTCTGGGTCTGCAGCTGGTAAATCGATTTTATTGATAACTGGTAAAATTTCTAGGTCATTATCAAGAGCTAAATAAACATTTGCAAGTGTTTGTGCTTCAATACCTTGTGCTGCGTCTACAACTAAAATAGCACCTTCACAAGCAGCTAGACTACGTGATACTTCATATGTGAAATCGACGTGCCCTGGTGTGTCGATTAAATGGAATGTATACACTTCGCCATCTTTTGCTTCGTACTTTAATTGTACCGCATTTAATTTAATCGTAATGCCTCGCTCACGTTCTAAATCCATTGAGTCAAGGAGCTGTGCCTTCATTTCACGAGATGTTAATGATTTCGTTTGCTCTAAAATACGGTCAGCAAGCGTTGATTTCCCGTGGTCAATATGTGCAATAATAGAGAAATTTCGAATATTCTCTTGTCTTTTTAAACGTGCTTCTCGGTTCATCTTTTCCACTCCTAATTAAACTATAATGAATTATACTATGAAAGATATGCAAAGTACAACAACAACTAGACTAGAAAGCCTGTTACATCAATACTTGTAAGTGTTTTATGCATTTTTTAGATTTTGCAGGTTAATGTATATTACAGCATGATTTCGGGGCTATTTGGGGCTAGATTGGGACTAATAAAATACGGCAAGCGTGTGTACAGGAATGCGTGAATAAGAAAGATTGAGGCTAATTGCTTCGATCTTTTTTGTTGGTAAATTATAAGAATATCTCACTTACATAAAAATAGCACTATACATATTTGTCCAAGGAATATGTTCAGAACATCTTTCGCATTTATCTACATATTTATCACGTAAAATACCATCGCTAAAAAGACATGCCATTGTTTATCCGATTAATAATAAACTTTACGAGTATAATTCAAACATTTCCCGAAGATTTACGAGGCAGATATCAAGAAATCGACCGCTTCCTCACAGATGAAAATGATCAAATCCACTGCGGCATATTAGGAGAAATTTGTTGGAATTGATTAGAGATCCATACACTGATGATTGATGAAGATATTCGCGGATTATGTTACGGTTCTAGCTTATTTATTAGAAATCGATTACTTTAAATAACAAATGTTATGCCTCTCCGTTTGTCAGAATTGTGTCTAAGTTATGTCCAGGCCAGCTGTTAAACCGCTTGGCGCTTTAATAACGCACTTCAAGACCCCACAAAAAGCTGATTGGCCATTTTACAACGGGCAATCAGCTTTTTTGTCGTTTAGAGATGATTAATATACGTTGAATTGAAAACTACTCGCCACTTAGCTAACGCTTGAAGCGGGAGCCTTCTGTCAGGATCTAATAAAAAATCCTACCGCCAACGCTCGGCGCTTGGGGATATCACCCGCAATAAAATAAACAGAAAACTACTGTCAGTCCTATTATTTTCGCCTATCACGGTAGGCGCGTTCGCCGAATGATAGATTAGCATCTTTATCCTATATATCGAGTAAAGCAATAGGTGCTTACCCGAATTGCCACGGACGATTTGCGCCCGCCTTTTTCCTTGGTATATTGCTCCCTAATTCTTCTCGACTCATAATTTGCGGTTCCATTCCCTTTTCGATTTGAGAACTAAGCGCTCTCGAAAGTGTATACACATTCGGTGCAAAATAGACCCGATTTGACTCTAATTGGCAAATAGGACAAGTTGATTTGTCTTTATTCCCTGCCATTGATTTAAAAAATAACGTAAAATCTCCACAATTATTGCAACGAAATGTGTAACTAGGCAAGAATAAACCTCCTTATCCTATTATTTTGGCATAATATTTTTATCGAATATTTTTGTAGGGATTGCAATGGTACAACAAGCATTTGGAACATCGACTATGCCATTGATTCGACTTTCAACTGGTGCTGTACTAAGCAACATATAGGCTTGTTCACCTGTATAACCCAGCGTTTTTAAATACTCAATTGCATTCAAGCATGCGCGACGAAACGCAAGATTAGCATCTAAATAGTGTTGTTTCCCATCCTTATTATCTACTGAAATCCCTTGGAAAACGAGGAAATCATTATAGTTTGGATCTACTGGGCCCGGTTGGAATACAGGATTCTCGTAAATTTTATAGGTTTCCATACCACCTTTAATGACATCCACCTTTAGATCAATCCATCCTGCCATCTCGATACCACCACAAAATGTGATTTCTCCATCCCCTTGTGAAAAATGAAGATCTCCTACCGATAACTTCGCCCCCTCCACAAATACTGGGAAGAAGATTTTCGACCCTTTAGATAGATTTTTAATATCACAGTTCCCGCCATTTTCCCTTGGTGGTACTGTTCGAGCTCCCTCCTTAGCTACTCGATCAAACTCAGCCCCTTTTAATGTGCCGAGCACTGCCCTCTCTGGAGTCGGTGCATTGGCCAACGTTGGAACCCGGGCCGGGTCGGTCAAGATGAGTTCTTTTTCTCGTTCATTCCATTTTTGCAAAAGTTCCATAGAGGGAGCAACGCCTATTAAGCCAGGATGGATAATCCCAGCAAACTTCACACCAGGTACATGTCTCGAAGTCGTATAAATGCCTTCAAAATCCCAGATTGATTTAGCTGCTTCTGGAAATTCGTCAACTAAGAAACTTCCCCCATTCTCTCTTGCGAAAATGCCGTTAAACCCCCACGCCGAATCTTGGAAAGTACCAATATCTAAAATATCTACGACAAGTAAATCTCCAGGTTCAACGCCGTTCACATAGACCGGTCCACTCAACACATGAACACGTGCAAGATTCACATCCCGAATATCATTTGGACTATCATCATTTTTAATTTGTCCATCTGTCCAGTCTTTACATTCCATTCTAAAAGAAGTGCCTGGATCTACTGAAAATGCTGCTGGTATGTCTGGGTGCCATCGATTGTGACCAGGATGCGCCTGTTCTTCCATTGATTTGCTTAAATCTAGTTTGTACAGAGTTTTCACCATTTGATTTACTCCCCCCAGTTTCTATGTAAGTAATGTATGCGATTTCATATTATCAAAGATCAATAGAGGTGTCAAATTATTGTGAATATTCTTTCTTTTAACAAGAAACAAATTAGAATGAATTGAGGGCAGTCAAACGTACTATCTATTATTTAAAAACCTCACACATTTAATATCTCCTTCAACTCACTAAAATTATTAGAACATTCTGATTATTCTCCAGATAAATGGATACAAACAACTATTTATATAAAGTTGGATTATTTAATTTCTTTGTCATTTATTATGCATCTAAAAATAGTTTGTGACTAGGCTCAATAATCTTTTTTATGCAAATATGTATCGACAATAAAGTACAGTATATTGGAACGCAATGTAGAATGAAAATCTCGTATCTGGACTGTAGGCTGTGTCTATAAGATTTACGGCCATGTATTGAAGGAATTAGAGGAGCAGTCCGTAACACTGTTTAGTAAAAGTTTATTGGCAAGCATGGCAAATTCCGGGGCTAAAATACTAGTCCTACACGCTCTGAACCTTTGATATAAAGGGGATTCTTGAAACTTCAAACTAGTATGAATTATACTATGAACCTTATACAAACCCAATAGAACAGCATAATTGCTGTTAAGTCAATCATTATTCTGAATAATGTGTATTTTCCTATACTCTTAACAAAAAAATAGCCAGCTACACCTATAACATGGTGTCTGCTGGCTATTTTAATATTGAACAATTATATATTGACTGATTGTTGAATTAGGCTCGTTAACGTATTAATACCTTTTTGTTCTAAATGTACGCCATCTGGAGCAAAAAATTCCGGATGATTGATAGCAGTCGAATGCCAATCAATCAATGTAATATTATCGTGCTCTTGAGCTTTTTGTTGTAATGAATAATTCACTTTACCTTCCCAAGCACGAGGTACCCGTGTATTCACTAAATAAATATCGGCATTGGCGAAAGCTTCAAGTAGTGCATCAATCTGATCATTCGTAAAGAAACCATTTGTGCCAAGTTGAATAATAACAGCTTTATTTGGCTGATTAAAACTAGCATAATTAGGTGCCAATTGGATTGCTTGTGAAACTTGGCGGCCAATTTTTGCATCAATTGTAATGTTTGGATAGATATTATGTAAACTTGTAGCGATATCTATCATTAAAGAATCTCCAATAGCTAATATTCCATTATAGGATTCACTTTCAGGGTTAGCAGTTGTATCATTTTCTCCTTGCTTAGGTTCTTCTTTGTCAGGAGGGCTAGCTTCAGCTTTTTCATTCTCAACATTCCCTGAGTCGCTTTCTGGTGCTTCTTTTTCCGCTACTGCATCATTCTGCTTAGACGGTTGTTCTCCGCCATCTATTTTAATTTCTGTTGGTTGAGATTCTTTTGACTCCGTTTTTTCTTCACCTACTACACCTGTCATCCCAGTAAAAAATACTAACAAGAATAGTGGAACGAGCACCGTTGAAATTTTTCTAGCAATCGTTAGGCTACTCCACTTATTTTTATTAATGACAAGGTACTGTCGATAGTAGGCACGGAATCCTTCCTTCCGTATTGGCATTTCGATAAATCGATACGATAATTCAGCAATCATTAAAATAAGAACTAATTGGAATGCAACTCGCCAGTACGCAGGATTACCTATTTCATGGACTGGCGTACCCAATACCATAATCGGATAATGCCATAGATAAATTCCATACGATCTTGAACCTATCCAACGCAGAGGCTTCAACGAAAGTATTTTTCCTAAAATGCTAATTGGATGACAAACACATGCTATTAATATAGCTGCATTCAAACAGAAAAGGAACATACCTCCTCTATATAAGTAAGTTTGATATTCATCTACAAAAATAATACTTAAAATAAAAATACTAAAAGCAACCAAACTTATTGCATTTAGTTTATTGACATGGTCAGTAGATAATTTTTGAGAAGATAGTCTTTTCATCGGCCAAACGAGCGCTAGCCAGCAGCCTATAAGTAATTCAAAAGATCGCGTATCTGTCCCGTAATATACTCGACTTGGATCCGCTCCTGGTTCATACATTACGCCCATTAATATAGCTGAGCATATTGCAGCGATAAAGATATAAATGGCTAATTTAGCCTGCTTTTTAACAAGAAAAAGTCCTAGCATTAACACAATTGGCCAAATCAAATAAAATTGTTCCTCAATGGCTAAAGACCATAAATTTTTTATAGGTGAAGGGGATCCAAAACTATCAAAATAAGAGAGTTTATGAAAAATGAACCACCAATTACTTGAATAAAAAATAGAGGATATTGCATCTCCACGCAATGTATCTAGAAGTTCCTTATGAAATAAGGTAGCCCACGCGAATGAAGTAATAATCATTACGTATGCAGCAGGTAGTAGGCGTCGAAATCGCCCAATCCAAAATGCCCCCAATCCTACCGTTAACTGATTGCCTTTTAAGGGTAAAACAGTAGAAGTAATTAAGTAACCCGATAAAACAAAAAAGATATCCACTCCTAGGAACCCACCACTGGCCCATCTGAAGTTAAAATGATAAGCTATCACAGCTAGTACTGCTAAAGCTCGAATCCCGTCTAACCCAGGGATATAACGATGATTGACTGCCTTGCCTGACATAATATTCCGTCCTCTTCTTCCGATAATCCATAAACCTTTGCGACATTTTTATAGTGTAAACGTTAGTTTTAAGTTACATCGTCCCCTTTTAACGATTGAATCAGTGCATTCACTTATATAATTGACGAATGAGTATTTATAAAAGTTTACATTTTATCACATAAACAACACGAAATTCTTCTCATATGTATAGTTACCCTTTATCCTTTTTGGAATAAAGGTTCATTTTACCCATCAAAAAAGCATCTCCAAAAATGGTAGATGCTTCAAAAGCGTATTTCGCCTATTGCATATGCCTCAAAACTTTTACAATTCAAAGTCAAATCTTTATGTGCTGACTCGAAAATTATAAGGCAAGAAACGAATAATTAAAAGGCTTAACTACAATTTTTTCTAAAAAAATTTCTAGCATTTTTGCAATCATTTATTCTTTTAAAAAAATATTAAATGCAACGCCTAATTGGCAAAAAGAGAGACTATTATGATAATCTCTAATACTATTGTTTTTCTGTAACGAAAGATTTTGCTATTGCTTTTCCTATTACAGCAATTGTACGATTTAATTCCTCTTCTGTATTGTCAATTCCACCTATTTCAATTAAGACCATTTCTTTTGTTAAATCTTGATTATAACGTCCATCCACAGTGTCACCACTTTTTGATATAACACCTCTAGAAATTTTCGGCACAATTTCATTCATTGTAGCTGATAAACTTTCTGCATACGCAGTATTCCATCTATAATTTTTATGCTCAGCACCAATGACAATTGCAATCCGTGCATATGATTCATTATTATGAGTTATCGTTGTCGCATTTTTCCTAGCAGAATCTCGATGTAAATCAATCACTAAATCGTAGGATTGCTCTTGTAAACGTTTTGCTAAATAAGGACGTACGACGTTGTAAGCTGCCGGAAAAAGTTTTTTCTGACGTTTTAATTCCTTCATCACATCAACATCTAAAACGTCCGTTTGTATACCGTTCATACTAAAATGCTTAGAAATAGTATCTTTTAAACTAAAAATATTTGTTTTGTCATCATAAACTGCCGCTTTTCCGCTAACAGCTTGCACCATTGGTTGATATGCTTCCTCTGAATGCGTAAATACTAACAATACTTTAAATGGATCTTTTATTTCCTCTTTTATTTCCTCTTTTGTTTCCTCTTTTGTCTCCTCAAGGAAACTTTGTTCAGGTAAATTAGTAGCGGCAAACACGACTGGTTTATCCTCTGGCTCTTTAATCGGAGTCGATGCTTGCTTGTTGAACGGAAGTTGCCCAGCAATGACAGGTAATACGAAGAAGAACAATAATAAACCAAATGACCACTGTAGTTTTTTTAGCAAAGTCACACCCTCCTCCCCTTATCGTATGGAGAGGATGTGCCTTTTAGAACGGAAAAAATTATAGATTATTTGCCCAATTCATAAGCATAGATGATACGAGTTTTGCATAATTATCTATCCAATAATCGGCTTCTTTTGGAGTAACCATCAGCTGGTTATGAGAGCCGGCGAAAGTCTCTGCAAACAATTGTTGACGCTCTTCTTTAGACCATGTTGCCCATTCACCAAAAATCGGCTGTACTAAAGACATGTCTAGTTCTTTATTTATATCTGGTTGCCAAGAAGACAATGATAATTTTGATGAAGGTTTACTCCGCTCTGACACTCGTGCAGCTATAGAACGTAGCATTACCTCTACAGCATCGGCAATTAGTACAGGTGCATCAACTACTGTTGGGATACCAATTGCAGTAACAGGAATGCCAAGCATCTCATATGAGATTTCCTTACGCTTATTTCCTACGCCTGAACCAGGGTGTATCCCTGTATTCGTTAATTGAATTGTTTTACATAAGCGGTCACTAGCTCTTGTTGCAAGTGCGTCTACAACAATAATTAATTTTGGCTTTAATCGTTCAGCTATCGCCGCTACAAATTCACCCGTTTCATATCCTGTTTGACCCGTTACACCAGGCGCATACATGACGAATTTTTCATCAATTACATCTAAACTATGCAAATGATCAATAAGATATGGTCCTATAGCATCAGGTGTAATTGTACGATTACCTAGACCAATAATTAATATTTTGTCATCTTCTTTCCATGACATGGATTCATGCATTTTTTTAAAATTCACAAGCAATTCTTTCTCAAGCTGCTCAAATCCATCTCGATCTTCCAACGTCAAAGTAGGCACAGAGAGGGTAATATACTGCCCCTTCTTTTTCCCAATTTGTTGTTCGCCTTCTGCATTCACAACTACATCAGTGATTTTTACCCTACCAGCATTCCGATCTTCAATTTGAATACCACTCGACTCTTCAAGCGTTTCTTTTTGTTCTTTCGTTTGATGTAATACAACCTCTTCAGATTCATCGATTAAATCTGTACGTTGCCAATTAAAATTTTGCATACAGTTCACCTCAACAGTAGTTTGTTCAAACTGTCAAGTAAATATTCTTTGCATTTATCTATTGCAATTTGGCCAAGCGTTTGTTAAAATGATTTTTGTTGTATTGACACAAGAAATTAATGAGAAGATATCATCTCGTACCTATTTTAGGAGGTGAAACATATGCCAAACATTAAATCTGCGATTAAACGCGTAAAAGTTAACGAAAAAGCTAACGCTGCTAACACAAAAGCTAAATCTGCAATGCGTACTACAGTGAAAAAAGCTGAAAACGCTGTTGCTGCTAAAGCTGAAAACACACAAGAACTTTTACAAGCAGCTTACAAATCTTTAGATAAAGCAGCTTCAAAAGGACTTATCCACAAAAACGCGGCGGCTCGTAAAAAGTCTCGCCTTGCTAAAAAAGCGTAATTGTTGTAAAAGATCAGTATACTCTATTAAGAGTTGCTGATCTTTTTAATTTATAAGAAAAATTAATTACGCCTAAAAGAGCTGCCCATATTGCTTCGGACAGCTCATCAATAGTTGTTTTCATTTCTACACAACCGTTATTCCCTTAAAGTCGGCGCAGTAAGAAGAGTTCTAAATAACGCTCACGATTGCCTCCTGTTGATTTCAATTGTAAATCGACCTCTGCTAACTGATATAAAGCCTTCAATAAGCTTTCCTCTGACGGACGATTACGCTGCTCAACCATTAACTTGACACGATAAGGATGTATTTTTAAATTTTTTGCGATTTGCTGTGGATGATAACCCTTTTTTAATAAATAAAAGACATTGGACATCGTACGCACATTTGATGCAAGCAATCCAACAAGCATGATAGGTTCTTGCTTTTGACGCAGTAAATCGTGATAAATAGACAATGCTCCAACAGAATCGTTTGCAAAGTAAGCATTTAACATTTTAAAGGCATCCTGTTCTAATGTTTTTGCTACTAAATCCTCGACTAGTGTGGCAGTTATTTCACCACCCTCGCCTACATAAATAGTTAACTTCTCAATTTCCATTTGCAACTGTAGCATATTCGGTCCAACCATTGCGACAAGCTGCTCAATTGCATGTTGATTTATGCTGTTGCCTTCTGCTTTCACTATACTTTGTATCCACACAGCTAAGTCCTGCTCCTTTGGTGTTTCAGCTTGGACTAATAACGCATGCTCCTTCATCATCTTTGTCACTTTTTTACGTTCATCCAATTTCTCATATGGCGCGATAAATACTGTTACTGAAAAATCAGAAGGGTTAGCGAGCCATGATTCTAAACGTTTTATATCATGGTCAATTTTTTCTTTTCCCTTTTCTGTTGCCTTTAAAAAAGATGCATTTTTAGCAATAATAAGTTTTCGCTCAGAGAAAAAAGGAATTGTATCTGCTTCATCTATAACGACATCCACTGGCATTTCTTCCAAATCAAATGTTGACATTTCAATCTCTTCTTCGGGTCCTATCGCTTCTTTTAGCCGTTTAACTGTTTCGTCTATAAAATAGCTTTCTTCACCAACTAGTAAATAAACTGGTGAGAGCTGTCCTTTTTTAATATTATTCCAAACCGTTGAAATCATAATTTTCCCTCCATGTAGCAATACTACTAGTATACATGATTTATATTCCTTTGTGACTTTGACTGAATTGTGTCGATTCCTTGCCATATGGCAAATTCTCCGTTTCTTTATAGCTTTTATGAAATTGATGTCTTATAATAAATAACAGAATTGGAGGGATAACAATGAATCCATTTGAAGGAAAAAACATACAATGTCGCCGCAACGATGCAATCGATTCTGGAGTTGGCTTCGGTGTATCATTTGGGATGTTTACGCTTATGTTTCTTATCGCAATTATAGTAGAAGTAGCATCTAGATAATTATTTTATGTCTAGGAAAAAGACCTTGCTCATTGGACAAGGTCTTTTTCCTATTGCACAGACCAACTATTTTTACGAATTCTTACTTCAATCGTCCCATCTATTCCAGTTGTTAATGTAGATAAATGTCGACTTGTAAAACGCTCCACAATCTCTTTATGTGGATGACGGTAGCGATTATTGAGCCCAGCGCTGAAAATGGTTAGTTCAGGCCGTAACAGCTCTACAAATGGCTCAATACTTGATGTTTTACTACCATGATGCCCGGCCTTCAACAATGTCATATTCGCTAACTTCTTGTTGTAAAGATGAAGAAGCTCTTGTTCGCCATGCTCCTCTAAGTCACCTGTTAACAATGCTCGAAATAAGCCCTGTTGCATATATAAAACGATCGAATCGTCATTGCCCTCATAAAGAGTGTCACGGGGCCATAAATAATGAAAACTAGTGTTTCCTATGCGCCACGCTGTTCCCTTCATTTTTTCTTTCACAGGAACTTTTTTCTTTTTGGCTTCCATCAGTAAATCCCGCATTACTGGCTTGTCCATTGAACCTGGAGTGAGGTGAATTTCATGCATGTTAATCTCTTGCAAAATCTCTTCAGCGCCCTCTACGTGATCGGCATCCGCATGAGTGACGATAAAAATATCAATGTTTCGTATCCCTTTTCCTTTCAAAAACGGTACAACAACTTGTCTCCCGACCTCATATGGACTTTCTGACGTCTTCCATATATCCTGCTGCTCAAAGCGTAGTAAGCCTCCTGAATCAATGACATACACAGCCCTTCTAAACGGTAATTCAATAACTGTACAATCACCTTGACCAACATTTAAAAATGTCAGTTTAGTTTCGCTAAACAGCATCGGTAAAAAGTGAATACATAATGCAGGAATAAAGATCACAACTGCAAATTTACCATACTGTTTTATCTCGATAAAATAGAGGCCAGCTAATACACTTATTAACGCCACGCAAATAAGCCATATCACAGGCTTCCCTGGCGACCACAGCTGAAACGGCAAATCCTGAAGATATAAAATAAACTTCGCAAGCCAAATACGGAGCGGCTCGTACATATCAAATAAAGCTTTTGCTACTGGCTTTGATAGTATGGTTATAACAAACAAAGTCATATTAAAAGGCAGAATAACAAAGGAAAACAGTGGTACGAAAATAATATTTGCTAAAAATGAAGAAATAGAAATTTCATAAAAATGATGGAGCAATAATGGATAAACAAGAAGCTGGCACACGAATGTAATGAAAAATGAGCGGATTAACCAGTTCGCAAAACGTCTAAAAATGACAGCTGAATAGACGAGACTTACCGCTGCTAAATATGACAATTGAAAGCCAATCTGATAAATGACACCTGGCTCAAGAAGAACAAAACAAATAAAGCTAATGGCTAGTGCATCATCAATAAATACATGCCACCTAAAGTACCGCATTAACATGATTAATTCTACGACAGATACTGCACGCCATACGGAAGGAGCACCACCAGCTATCACACCATATATAGGTAAGATGATGAGTAACACTAAGGTCGCTATTTCCTTCCTTACGCCTATACGTAGAAGACCTTCAAAAAACAACCATGAGACAAACGCCACATGTAAACCAGAGATAGCAAATATATGTGTGATGCCTAGTTTTTGATAGGCTCTTTGAAGATCATGGTCGACTTGATCCTGCAATCCTATTAGAAGTGCTTGTGCTTCTGCAACTAGCGACTTCGGGAATGTTTTTTCAATATGTTTTTTCATATAGTGTCTCTGTTTAGCAAGAAACGAACGAATGGTTTTTCTCTCTTCTATAAAGGTCCAGGTTGAAACTTCATATATTCCCCTAGCACCTTTACTGATTAAATATTTTTCCATAGAAAACGCATACGCATGTGCGGGTGGAAGGGGTGCTATTAGTTCTCCCTGAACTAAATAGGTCCTACCTGTCAATGACGTAGTCTCATAAAAGCTTTTCTCTTCTTCTGACGAAAAAGTATAGACGACATACAGTTTCTCATCTGTTTCAGTTTTTACAAAGCCTCTGAGCTTTTGACCATTTATTTTATATTCACTCGACCAAGTTATTGGGAATGTTGACGGTAGAGGGGAAGAATCCGTCAGTTGAAATGTAACGATGAAGAAATAGGAAAGAAATCCAAAGACAATCACAAGAGCTGAAATTAAACGTATTTCACCTTTCCATTTAAGCCAGAATGTGAAAAGTAGAAGAACGGCAAGTAGCCAAGCTGACTTGTGTGCCGCTATTGAAGCAACAAGTACAGCTAGTGCTACGTAAATCCATTTATGCTTTAAAGCTTTTTGCCAAATAATGAACTCACCTTCTGTTCATATGGAAGCAATTTTTCTGCTGGCATACCACTCTCACGAAGTTCATTTAGCATGTCTATGTACAAGGCTAATTTTTCGTCGCTTAAGAAGTCGATTTTACGTTCATCAAACGGAACGTGTACTACCTCTACACTTGCTTTTTCAAATAACTCTTGTGCATAAGGGTTATTTTTATAATCCGTAGCGTAATACACACGTTCAATACCTGCTTGAATAATAGATTTCGTACATGGTAGACATGGGAAATGTGTAACATATAAGTCTGCACCTTTTGTAGGCGTCCCATATTTAGCACATTGTAGTAGTGCATTCATTTCAGCATGCACTGTGCGCACACAATGGTTATCAACTACATAGCAACCATTTTCTATACAATGTTCATCACCTGTAATTGAACCATTATAGCCACCTGCAATAATTCGCTTATCTCTAACGACAGTTGCTCCTACTGCAAGCCTTGTACATGTACTACGTAATGCGAGTAAATGGCTTTGCGCCATGAAAAATTGATCCCAAGTAATTCGCTCCATATGACTACCTCCGAAAATTTACTTATATTGATTATTTACGCTGTGCTTTTATTGCAACAGTCCTTTTCTACTATAGTGTAGCCCTTTTTGAAAAGAGTCGTCAATATCTCAAAACTTACTGCCATTACAGGTATATTGATTAACCATTTTTATCCACTCTAATTAATTAGAAGGCACTGATTTCCGCTGCGGGCGAGCGTCGAGCCGCTTCCTCCGCTTCGTTGCTGTCGCACAGAAAACATCCGCTCCGTGCAGGGTCTCGTCTGTCTCGCTTTCCCGCGGGAGTCGAGTAGCCCTACGCTACATTCATTTAAAATGGGCATATATTAGCAAAATAGCAACAAAAAAATCATTTTATCGCTCAATAATAAACCTGTTTTTCTCAATCAACACGCCTGCTACCATTACTTAACTGTAATAAAATCCTTTAGCTTCTCAAATGTTTTGTCGCCAATACCGCTCACTTTTTTTAAATCCTCAATTGTTTTAAAGCCACCATTTTCCTCACGGTACGAAATAATGCTTTGCGCCTTTGATGGACCAATACCTGATAATGTCGTAAGCATTGCTTCATCTGCTTTATTTAAATTGACCTTTTGATCTTTCATACCGTTGTCGCCTTGTGAAGTTCCGCTAGTAGGCATCGTCAAAATAGAGGACGTAATTTCGTCCAGCTTTTCACCCTTTTGAGGAATGTAAATAACCATCTCATCCTCCACTTTTTGCGCATGATTAATGAGTTGCGTATCAGCATCCTGGGTATAGCCACCTGCAAGCTGTACGGCATCTATAATGCGTTTATCGGACTGTAGCTCATAGACACCAGGATACATAACAGCACCCTTTATATCAACAAATACCTGCTGTCTGACCGCTTCATCAACAGATTCTTTTATTTCATATTGTTCAATAGGTTGGATTGTTTCGATAAGCTCTTCTTGGGGAGGTGAAGAGTCAGAACTCGAAAAAAAGAAGTAACTAAGTCCACTGATAACAAGTATGCCGGGGAACAACATACTTTTTTTATACTTTTGCCAAAAAGATTGGATCATCAACTAACATCCTTTCCTTTGCAAAAGGTAATCATATGGAGTCTATTTCATCTTACAATATCCTTCATGCGTTGAAAAGATAATTTATCTATTAAGACAAAAACGAAAGCAACTTTGACCTTTGCTTATTATGACACTGACATAATGAAGTAAAATTATGTTATGCTTTGAATAATAAGGGCTCATCACTGAAACGTGTGGTTGATTTCCGTTCCAGCTGGGCGCATTCTCGGGTCCATGGTCCAGTCTCCACTCAACCAATATATATGGCTAACATTTTAACAAATGTCATCTACAACTTTTGGTGATGAGTCACAATAAAAAAATACATAATGCCTTTGCGTACTGAATGGAGGAAGAATATGCAGCTAACAATACAGGCAACGGGAGAAAATGTGAAAGCAATCTCCTACTTACTATCAAAAAATCCGAATAATTTATATGAACGGCGTGTAAAAGATCATTTCGTTCGACTTGTTTATCACGAGCTTTCTGAAACAAGCCTTGTTGTGACAATATTTGTTACACCAAATGCACTCGCTCTTGTTCAAAATGACAATGCACTTGATATTACACATTATATTAATGACCGTGAATTCGCCGCTAGTAGTATTTTTTTATCCCTTATCCGTTCTGCTTTAGGTACTGCGTTAAATGGCAAACCAAAAGAACAATATATTGAATGGGTAGCTCAAGCATTTTCATTTTCATTTGAATTCGGTCCAATCGCTTCAGCTATGACAAATGAAGCAATAAATGAATTGTTTCAACCTCTTGGATACACTGTAAAGATCGAAGCTTTGAATAACGAACATCGCGCGCGTTTTCTCACATTATCTGCAGACATTACACTACAAAAAGCACTACAGCATCTCTTTGTACTGATCCCCGTTTTAGATGATTATAAGCACTACTTTATCGATGAATTGGAAGTTGATAAGCTGAAACGATACGGAGAAGGTTGGTTAAATACACATCCAATGAAAGAATTTATTTATAAAAAAGCTCTACGCTTCTCCCATTTATATGATGGTAACACAGCACCACAAAATGTAACGCGGTCACTCAATACATTACGCTACGAAAAAATTGTTGAAGCCATTAAAAATCTACCTCGAAAATCATCAATCGTTGACTTTGGTTCTGGTGAAGGAAAGCTTTCAAGTTTACTTGCCTATGTTAAAGGAATTGATGAGTTGCTTGCGGTTGAACCAAGTGAAGCTGCAATGAAAAAAGCAATCAAGCGTTTTGAAGGTTTAGAGGATGCATTTGTAACCCCAAAACCTACATGGGGCTCGTTATTTTATTTCGATGCACGATTAGAACATAAAGACGTCATTGTTTTATGTGAAGTCATTGAACATATTAATGAGGAACGATTACCTAAAATAATGAAGTTGCTTTTAACTCAATATAGTCCTCAAACATTAATTGTGACAACACCAAATGCTGAATACAATGCTGTATACAAATTAGATGAAATGCGTCATGATGATCACCGATTTGAATGGACACGCCAACAATTTCAAGAGTGGTGTCATGCGATGAATCGCAATGAACAATATGCGCTTTCATTTACTGGCATCGGCGATCAACATGATATATACGGACAACCTACCCAAATGTGCATTTATACGAAAAAGGAGGAGAATGTATGAACATCAAGATTCCACATGCAGGGATTGTTCTGCTAATTGGTCCATCCAATAGTGGAAAATCTACTCTTTTACAACAATGGGTTAATACAGGTATGCTTTCTCCTTCTGAAATTATTAGCTCTGATGCATATCGGACACTTGTTTCCGATACGGATTATATCGATTTTCAACATCATTCGAAGGAAGAAGCAGATTTATTATATGATGAATATTTCGCTATTTCAGCACAAGCCTTTGCAGTTATGGAACGCGTAATAGAGGCTAGAAGCTCATTAAATAAATGTACCTTTGTTGATGCTACACATTTACAATCAGAGGAACGTCAAAAATATATTTCGCTTGGAAAAAAACTACATGTCCCTGTTAGTGCAATTGTATTGGACATTCCTCTTGATGAATTGTTACATCGAGATACTTTGCGCAAAGACCCAAGAGGTAGTAAACGTATTAAACAGCAGGCACGCTTATTAAAATCAGAAAAACGATTTATTAAAAAAGAGTCGTTTACTAAAACCTATTTTGTAACAGAGACGGATGGACTAACATTATCAAGACAAAAGTCGCCGCTACTGTTAAATGTAGAGTCTGGACTTGATATTATTGGTGATATTCATGCTTGCTTTGATGAATTTATCGAATTACTTGGTAAGCTAGGCTACGAAGAGAATGAGGAAGGTTACTATATTCATCCACAAGGTCGACGCTTTGTTTCAGTTGGAGATATTATGAGCCGAGGACCAAAATCAATCGCAACGATGGACTTTTTCGATCGCCATATTGAGCGTGGGCTTGCTTATATGACTGACAGTAATCATGGCTGGAAAATCGCTCGTTGGTTAGATGGACGCAAAGTAACATTACATCATGGGGATGAGCTAGTTGAAGCTGAATTTAACGTTTATGAAGAAGATTACGGAGCAGAGAAAACAAATTCCTTAAAAGCTCGTCTCGCAAAATGTTTACTTGCTGCTCCCTCTCACTATTTGTTAGTGAATAATGGCATTTATTCAGCTGTAGTTACACACGCAGGTATCCGTGACCGTTATATAGGCAAACAATCGACAAGAATTTCTGATTTCTGTCGTTACGGTGATGTTCAAGGGCAAGATAAATCTGGAAAGCCTATTCGTAATGATTGGTTTATAGAGCATCAAACATCACAGCTTATTATTTGGGGGCATGATCCTAAAATTCAGCCGTTAAAGCTAAATAATACGTTGAATATTGATCAAGGAGTTGTTTTTGGGGGGCAGCTAACTGCTTTTCGCTACCCTGAAAAGACATTTGAGTTTGTGAAGGCGTATAAAAACTATGCCGGTATCGAACGAAATCCTCTAATTGAGGCAAAAGCTCAACGTTTTACACCACCAAACATCGGGGCATTTTTAGAAGGATTCACAGTGGAAACTGCCTACTTTAACAATGTACAAATAGGCGGTGCTCATGCAAAGGCAGCGATCGACAGTGTTTCTCATTATGCATTGCCGTTAGAACAGCTAGTTTATATTCCACCAACGATGAGCCCAACACCACAAACATCTTCGTTAGCAGATACGTTGGAACACCCTTCTGAAGCATTTGCTTATTATAAAAAGCACGGTGTCCAGACAATGATTGCCGAGAAAAAACATATGGGCAGTCGCGCTGTTCTTTTACTGTTTAAAGATGCGCTTATTGCAAAGGAATACGTTGATACAGAAACACTTGGTATAATTACAACTAGAGCAGGAAGACGGTTTTTCGATAAAGAGACGGAACAAAAAATTTTGCAACAACTTCATACAGAATTAATAGAGAAAAATTATTTCGAACAGTTTAATACAAATTTCGTACTACTCGATGCAGAAATTTTACCTTGGAACTTAAAAGCGCAACAACTAATCGATCAACAGTATGCACATGTAGCTGAGCAAGCACTAATGGACCGCACAAAGCTTATGGAGAAACTACGTGACACAGTACAAACCGATGTTTCAGAATGGCTTCAGGAGTATCAGGGATTACTTGAAAATGCACAACGATTTTCAACTGTTTACCAAAATTATTGTTGGGATGTCCAGGATGCTTCATCTATTCAAATTGCACCCTTCCATGTATTAGCACATAGTTCGGAAACGTTTTTCCATAAACCGCATATATGGCATATGGAAATGAATAGACTTTTCGCCAATAATTCAACACTATTTATTGAAACAGAGTTTAAAGTCATTACGGATGAAGCTTCTGAACAGGAGATCATTACTTGGTGGGAGGAAATGACTGCTGCTGGTCATGAAGGTATTGTTATTAAACCTGAAATATTTGTCACAAAATATAATGGCAAGCTCATTCAGCCCGCAATTAAAGTACGTGGTCGTGAGTATTTACGAATTATTTATGGTATGGACTATTTAGAGCCTTCACATTTAACGAAACTGAAGGAACGTAATCCAAGTAAAAAAATGAAGCATGCATTGCGCGAATTCGCACTCGGACTAGAAGGAATAGAACGTTTTGTTAAAGGTGAATCGACTGCCCGTATTCATGAATGTGTACTCGGGACATTAGCACTCGAAAGTGATCCTGTCGACCCTAGACTTTAGTAAGATCGCCACTCATCATGTGGAGGTGAACACAATGTGTTGCTTTCTCAAACATTTTGGTGAAGAACTCTTTTTCTGACATTCTATCCGTCACTTTTATTTTTATGGTCATAAATTTTGAGCTGCAGTTTTGAGATTTATCGAGAACTTTTGATTGTTTATCGACCAACTTTATCGATTTATCAACCAACTTTTTTAATTTATCTACCAACTTTCGAAAAATATCGACATCTACCTTCATACAACATTATCTGACCGCACTAATAATTTGCGTATAAAAATTTTCACATCAAAAAAGCGCGAGAAATCAACGTTTCTAAATTGATTTCTCGCACTTTTTAATGTTTCGACCAGTTTTGTCCCACCTCTTTTCAGCATTACTTTCTACAAGCGTTATTCTGCTAAGATATCTTTAAATTTCGCTTGGAGCTCAGTCGTTAAGATTCCCTCATTGTAAAAATGGCGAATAAACACATTTTGCATCATATCATCCTCTTGAGCAGGATTCATCTTCATTAAAATATGATTAATCTTCTCCGCGAGCTGTACTGGATTGGCATACATTGTATTCCATGCGCGAACCTTTAACTCTAAATCCGTACCGAGGGCCGCCTCCTCCAAGTCCTGTATTGGTACTGGCTCACTAAAATGTGCATACGGGTCTTCATATGTATCTGTATGTAAAAAATGAATACAATCATCTAATTTGTCTGCCACACATATTGTATCTACAAAAACGCCTTGATCATTTTCATATAGATTGCTATTTTCTAAAACTAAAAACGGTGCGTGTTGCTGAATCCCGATTACTCGTTTTTTTAATTGTGGTGTAATAAAGATTAAACCATGCTCTAGCTGCAATGTTTGAACGTATGTAGAAAAATTACCGTTTTCAGCAAAATCAATATATGTTTTTGGGCGATAATAAAATTCAGCGTCTAACTCCGCTGCTTCAATCGTCCATTCCACTTCTGGACAATCAAAAATAACACGTAGTGCCATTCCATTCGCTGTTTTTCTGAGCTCATCATAAATATAAAACTGCTCTGGTTCTACTTGACCTACCTCACTTAAAATTTTGTTAAATGTTAGAGAAATGATTGATTTTGCAGTAAAGCCCCCTGCCATATCAAATGTTAATTCAACTTGAGTAGCATTACGTTGAATACTAACTATTGTTGCATCATGAAGGCTTTGTTCAAAGACCTCTCTCTCCTTCGGTTTCATATAAACTAACGTTTTCTGCTTTTCCTCATATGCTGCATCGAGAATATTTTCAAATAGCTGCTCCTGTTCATTTCTCCATCCTAAAAAATCTTCTCGTACATGTTTAGGAACATCTGGTGTATTCAACGTACTATCTAAAATATATGTATGAAATCGCAGTGGTAAATAGTTCATTAAACTATCGCGTATTACATCTAACTCTTGCTTCTTTTCCTTATATGGATCAATATCATTTTCCTTTGCATAGGCAAGGTAATCTGTCCACTCTTCATCTGATTCGTAAATAAATAGTCTCATCGCATTTTCATATGCTTTTTTATCTTGCATTGTTAAGTGCCACATAATTTCAGCTCCTTTAATTGGGTAGTTTGAAAAATTACTCTTACAATTATTTCGTTTATTTAGCCTGCAAGGTATTCTGAATCGAAAATGATTTATATCTTATTATTTTGCGATTTTCTGTTCCCTTTCGTGACAAACTCAATTGTTGTAATCAGGATTTTCATTACAAAACTTATTGATAGCCCTTCGGTTATAGCATTATTAAAAGAAGCGGTTGTATGCATAAACACAAACCACTTCTTAATATTTTCTTTATTTTCAGAACGCTGATTACAACATCTTACTATCGTACGGTTTATTTTCACGAATAAACTCTTCCACAAAGGTTACACACTCACTAAATCTCTTATTGTCCAATTATCCTGCAACTGTGCCCTATCCCCTGTTACATGATGATGATGATGGTGTGGATCACTATTGAGCCCCTCTTGTAGCATGTGGTGAGGACAAAATGGTGCTCATTTTCCCAGGCACTGATATGACCAGGCTTCTTTCTATTTTTTTCTATGAATAGCAGTATTGTATTTTATTGTCATTTTTATCAAACCACTCACGAACCCTAAGTTGGGTTTCGCCATAAAAACCACTAAGAAAGTAATGTAATTTTGATTACTGTATTGTCTGGATTAATAGGACCATCTTCAATTAATAAATCTGTAGGTTGACGTAAGATTGGATTGAAGCGAGTTAATAATGGTGCATAATCAGTTAATTTAGGCATTTGTACCTTTCTTAGCCTGTATTTGCTTTAATAAAGCATTTTTCTGCACTATATACCCCTTCCAATCAAAAACGTCTACAGCCTCATCTAATCCATCAATTAGGCTATCACTTTTATTTCCATACAAATATTCAAACTCTCCGCCATATTCAATTTCATATTCAGTTATTCTACCTTGGATAACCTCCAACTTTTCTTCCAGTGTTTGGGCTCTACGTTTTTTCTCTTCGTGTATCCATTGCATTTCAAACGATATAACTGGATCGGACCATAATTTAAGTGCAACTCTAGGAATTTTTTTAACGTTGTTAATTATTTTATATTCTAGACCATTATTTAGATACTTATAAATAGTTGGCTTTGAAACCCCTAAATATTCTGCTGCTTGCTCAGTAGAGACTAACTCGGCTATATCATAATCATAATCTATATATCCGCAATCTGTCGTTTCTAAAAACAATTTTTCAAATGCCAACTTAACAGCACTTAACTCATTTTTTTTCTGATTTTTTTCATCCAATAGTTCTAATACTTGATCAAAAAATAGTTTGATTGTGTCCGACATGAATTTTTCAGATGACTTTAATTTTGTTTCTCTTAATTGAATATATCGAACTGATTCTGAAAATGTATCAGGGATAGAATCCCCAAGAGAATATAGAAGGAATTGTGTTTCTTTTTCTAATAAATCTGCGTCTTTAGTTTGAAACGCTAAGTCAATGGATTCTTGTGTTTTTTGGATTACCGCTATACTCATTTTCATCACCTCTCACCACCATACAATGTATTTTTTTACAAAAATACAATTTTATCTATTTACAATATCCCCTTTTTGTAAATAATATATGCGAATTGTCTTAAAATAATTCGTGCTATTATACATTCTTTTCTGCTTTATTCACCACTTCAAAATCGATATTACAATTCTGTTTTCTTAGTAAAGAACTTGTTCACAAAGCAAAAAAACAGCTTGCTAGTTAGTTTACCAGCAAGCTGTTCTTCTATTTCACCGCACGGATAAAAATGCGTTCACTTTCATATTCAGGACCTTCATCAGTAAAATCAGCTGTTACTTCTACATGTTTAAAGCCAATTGCATGAAGCCATGCCATATACTGATCGATTGAGAACGTGCGCTGATTATGCTCTTCGTCAAAGCGTTCATACAAATCACTCGCAGCATCACGCACATAAAAGGTCATTTGGTGGACAACGGAATGTTCAAAATCGCCAGGCTCCGTATGCCATACATAGCTAATGTCACCATCGTCATACGTAAACGGACCGTCTAAAAATATATCATTCATTTTAAATAACGAATGCACATCAAAAAACAGTTGGCCTTCATCTCGTAAAGCAGCATGAATACGTTCTAATGTTGAATAAACTGCTTTTTCGTCCATTACATAATTCAGCGAATCAATAGCAATCGTTACAACGTCAAGCGCCCCAAATCCATCTAATTCATCCATCGACATACAATAGAGAGGCACATGTAATCCTGCATCAGCAAAGCGCTCTGCAGCAATGGAGAGCATACTTTCCGATAAATCAACCCCACTCACCTTGTAGCCTGCCTGCGCAAACGCCAGGCCAAGCACGCCTGTACCGCAGCCGATATCTAAAAGATTCGGGTATTGAGTGCTTGGTGCATGCTGCAAAACCCATCCTACATAACGTTCATAAGGGATATCCGTTTGCAACTCGTCATACACGTGTGCAAATCGTTCGTAGCTACTCACCCTTAAGCCTCTGGCATGTCTAATTGCGGTGCATCGCCCCATAGACGTTCTAAATTATAATAAGCACGTTCATCTTTGTGGAATACATGCGCTACAACATCTCCAAGATCCACAAGAATCCAGCGTGCTGCATCAAAGCCTTCTACACGACGAATTTCATAGCCCTCTTTTACTGCTACCTCTTGTAATTCACGTGCGATTGCTTGCACTTGGCGGTCAGAATTACCATGAGCAATAATAAAGTAATCTGCTAAAAGTGAAATGCCCTCCATATTTAAAACGACAATATCCTCACCGTGTTTGTCGTCAATTGCTTTGTAAGCTGATTGTAATAAAGTTGAAGTCATCCTTCACTGTCCTCTCTTTTCATCATATCGTTGTAACATTCTATTGATAATGGATAAATTGGTTGTTTTGTGTCAATTAAAAATCCCAATGTATGGCGTACACAAGCGCTCATCACTTTATCCAAACTTTTCTTTGCTTTTTTTCGCAGACGATCAACACCATCAAATTTACGATTCGGTTCAATCATATCTGCAACAAAAATAATTTTTTCTAAACGGCTCATGCCTACGCGTCCTGTTGTATGAAAACGAATAGCATTTAACATATCCTCATCAACAATGCCAAATTCGCTTTCTGCAATATAAGCACCTACTGGACCATGTAGTAATTCACTACCCCAGCCAATAAAGCGAGCATCTAATTTTTCATCAAGGACGATTTGCTCCATCCATTCAATATCTGCATATTTCGCAATATCGTGAAGGATGGCTGCAATTTCAGCCTTTTTTTCATCCTCACCATAAAATTTTGCTAGCTCAATGGCTGTTTCCATTACACCAATGGTATGAATATAGCGCTTCTCAGGCATGCGTGGCTTAATCGCCGCTAGGTACTGTTCGCGTTCCATAAAGACCTTCCTCTCGTATGAACGTCTCTACCGCTTCTGGCAGTAAAAAAGTAACCGTTCCTCCAGTAGCAAGGCGTTCACGAAGCAGTGTGGACGATAAATCGATTTGGGGAGCTTCCACCATTAGTATAGGATACTCTGTTGTGGCCTCTGTTCCTGGACGCTTTACTCCTACAAATTGCACAAGCTTCACTAATTCATCAATACAGTACCATGTATGAAGTGAATCAATCATGTCACCGCCAATGATAAAGTAAAACTTCACATTAGGCTCTCTTATACACATCGCAGAAAGTGTCTTATATGAATAGGATACGCCACCCTTATCCACCTCATACGACTCCACAGAAAAATACGGATATGGACTTATTGCACGCCTTACCATTTCAAGGCGCTCCACATCACTAGCATCATGAGGTGCAAACTTATGTGGTGGTATTGCATTGGGCATAAAGCGAACTTCATCAAGATCTAAAGCATGAAGTACTTCATTAGCCATCATTAAATGTCCAATATGTGGCGGATTAAATGTACCTCCCAGTAAACCGACCTTTTTCATCGTTTCACCTTATTTCGTTGCTTTTGGTAATGCAATCTTTTTATTATTACGTGACTCTTTATATAAAACAACTGTTAGTCCAATTAATTGTACAAGCTCTGCATGAGCACCTTTAGCAAGTGCTTCTGCCACTCCATGCTTGTCTTCTTCACAGTTATCTAAAATACGTACCTTAATCAACTCTCTTACTTCTAATGCTTCACGAATTTGCTTTGTCATTTCGTCATTAACGCCGCCTTTTCCTACTTGGAAAATTGGTGTTAAATGATGTGCTTCTGCACGTAAAAAACGTTTTTGTTTACCTGTTAACATAAAAATTAATATCCTCCTAATTGCACCTTTAGTTGGGCAATCACTGAATTTGTATTCGGGTATTCACCAAGCCAATGCTCAAAAGCAATAGCCCCTTGATGAACAAACATTCCAAGACCCGTAACGACGGTTGCTCCTTTTTCATCAGCCGCTTTTAAAAAAGGCGTCATTAATGGATTATACACAATATCGGCCACAATTGCGCCTTCTGTAAGTTGTTCTAATGAAAATGGCATTGAAAAATTGCCCGTAGCAAGGCCAGCCGATGTCATTTGCACTAAAATGCCGAAATCAGCTAATGATTCTTCTGCATCTGCTAAAGAAATAGCATTTCCTATACCCATTTCATCGACAATTACCTTTGCGTTTGCCACTGTGCGATTGGCAATGGTTAAATTCGTATAACCTTGCTGCTGCATAGCAAAAGCTATGCCACGAGCAGCACCGCCCGCACCAATCAGAAGAACCGGCTTGTCTTTATGTGACTTGCCAACAGCCTCTTCAAGCGAGCGCACAAAACCAACACCGTCTGTATTGTATCCCTTTAATTTTCCTTCTTTTGTACGGACAACCGTATTGACAGCTCCCATTTTTTCTGCCAACTCATCTAGCTCATCTAAATAAGGAATGATCGCTGTTTTATGTGGAATTGTAACGTTCCAACCACTTGCACCTAATGTTTTTAGACCAGCAACCGCTGACTCCAAACTTTCAGAAGATACACGAATTGGAATATACGTCGCATCTATCGACAGTTCCTCGAACCAAGCATTATGCATCGCTGGGGATTTTGAATGCTCGATCGGATCACCAATAACCGCAAACCATTTCTTCATTTCCTAGTCCCTCTTCTCTACTTGTACAACTTAAATTAGTGATGGGCGAATTGAAACTTGTACACCCTTTGGTGCATAAGCTGCTACAACTACATCAGCATGCTGCACAGTAATCCACCCAAGACCTGAGAATACAACATCTGTTTTCGCTTCTTTGATTGAGAACTCATGACGCACTAATGGCGGTAGTTGTTCTATAAATTCAGCAGTTGGAGGTGCAAGCAACTCACCCTTATGTTCTGCATATAATGTATCTGCCTTCTCAAGCTTTGTACGGTGAATTGGTAAATCATTTGCCACATGAACCGTAAATGCGGAACGATCTCCTTGAATAAAGTCAAAACGAGCAAGGGCACCAATAAATAATGTTTGTCCTGCATTTTGTTGATATACTTTTGGCTTTATTTCTTTTTTAGGCATAATATATTTTAATTCACTAGCGTCAATATGGTGTGCCATCTGATGATGATTAATAATTCCTGGTGTATCATATAATGAGCTACCATCATCTAGTGGAATTTCAATCATATCTAAAGTGGTACCTGGGAAATGAGAAGTTGTAATTACTTCACCTTCACCCGTAGCCTGCTTGATAATGCGATTAATGAACGTGGATTTCCCAACATTTGTACAGCCGACAACGTAAACATTTTGTCCATTACGGTACTCATCAATGGCTTCCATCGCTTCAGCCATCCCTTTTCCTTTATGAGCACTTACTAAAAGTACATCAATAGGTTGTAGACCTAGAGCCTTCGCTTCTCGTTTTAGCCAATTAATCACTTTTTTCGGTTTCACAGATTTCGGTAATAAATCAGCTTTATTGGCGATTAATAACACAGGATTTTTACCTACGAAGCGGTGCAGTCCCGGTAGCCAACTCCCATTGAAGTCGAATATATCAACAATTTTTACGATTAAGCCTTGCTGAGTTCCAAGACCGTTTAAAATACGTAAAAAGTCGTCATCTGTTAATGACACTGGTTGAATTTCATTATAATTTTTCAAACGGAAGCAACGTTGGCAAATGACCACGTCTTTTTCTAATGATGATGGGGGTGCATACCCAACTGCTGTTTTATCTTCTGTTTGAATTGTTGTACCACAGCCAATACAATTTGGCATTTCGTTCATTCTTTTTCCTCCCAAGTACTGATTCCTTTTCTTTTTAAAGTATTGAACACACGGCGTTCAATAAATCGATTGAATTTTGTTACGAGCCCATCTGATTGTGCAACCGGCTTTACTAGTACCGTATGCAAGCCTAGACGATTTGCGCCCATTACATCAGTTAGTAGTTGGTCTCCTACCATTACTACTTCCTGCGGTCGTAGCCCCAATTGAATAATGGCGCTATAAAAGGCATTACGAAGTGGCTTTCTTGCCTTATGAATATAAGGAATACCTAATGGCTCAGCAAACTGCTTAACACGCGCTTCTTTGTTATTCGACGCAATAATAACACGAATGCCAGATTCTTTCATAATGCGAAGCCAAATAATAAGCTCTTCCGTTGCATCTGCACGGTCCCATTCCACAAGCGTATTATCTAAATCCGTAATAATCCCTTTAATACCTAAGTTTTGTAGCTTTTCCGGTGTAATTTCATAAATACTCGTGACAAATTCATTTGGTAATAAAAAATTATACAAAATAGCGACCCCTAATCTAAACGTATTATTCGACCATTATAGCATATTTGCGAAGGCTTCACCCATTTGAATTGGGCTTCCTTGTACAACATTTTCCGTAAATTCTATTGCATCCTTTTCAAACAGCATAACTACTGTTGAGCCAAATGAAAAATATCCGACTTCTTGACCCTTATGCCACTGGGTTGTTGTATTAGTGAGCACAATAGAGTTTACAAAGGTAGCGCCAACTTTAATAAACGCTATCTGCTGTTTATTTGCCACTTTCAGCTCCGTTACCGAACGATAATTGTGCGATATTGGCTTTTTACCGTATGTAAGACCGAGCTGATTAACAGGATAGGATTTTTGACCAAGTGTATACTGTCGTAACACCTCTCCATCAATCGGGCTATGAATTCGGTGATAATCTGCGGGACTCAAGTAAAACACAATAAAATGCCCATCTGCATATTGTGAAGCACGTTCTGTATTGCCAAGTAAATCTTGTAATGAATAAGGTTTACCCTTTACAAGAAATGTCATATCCCATTCGATACGCCCAAATGATTCTACTTTGGCATCCACTGGACTCACATAAGTACTGGGATTTTGTTCAATTGTACGTGCATCTTCTAAAAGCTCTCTTGTAAAAAAGTCATGTAGACTTGAAAATTGTTGTTGTTTTTTCGCAACCTCTTCAAGTTTAATATCGTATACTTTCATGTAACTAGGAATAATACGTTTACTCCACTTTGCTTTTGCAATAGATTGCAAAAGCTGGGAAGATTGCTTACCGTTTGTTAATTCAATTAAGCGTTGATATAGTTTTTCTTTCATAAAACAAAACCCCTATCGATTAATTTAGACTGTCAATTTTTTCGCATTCGAAGTATAATGGTACAATATCTTAAGTGCAAAGGAGTGATCCCCCTTGTTTTTTTATCACAAGTTGGTGGATACCACGGTTAAGAAAATGAAATCGCAAGCAGCAAATTTTATCACAATCAGTAATATGTCCTTCGGCGGCGCGGCCATAATGGCTACACTACATGAATACTATAGCTACAGTGTCTTGTTTATCTTTATCGCAGCCCTTCTTGATCGCTATGACGGGAAGGTGGCTAGAGCACTTGGACAAGTGTCTGATTTAGGCAAACAATTAGATTCTATGAGTGATATTATATCATTTGGTGTGGCACCTGCATTATTAATGTATAAAGTTGTCTTAGTCGACTTTGGTTTTGTCGGTATGACAATGACAGTATTGTATATCGTCTGCGGTGCGATGAGATTAGCTCGCTTCAACATTTCAGAAGCAAACGGCTATTTCACAGGGCTACCGATTACTGCGGCAGGTACAGTCTTAACTTTAACGTATTTCGCATCTAATACGTTCCACCCGGTATTTTATCTTTTCCTATTCCCTATACTAGCATTACTAATGATTAGTACACTCACGTTAAAAAAAGTGTAACAGCGCATTTGCTGTTGCACTTTTTTTCATTTAACACAGCTTTAAAACATATACTGTCGAAAAATGGGGAAAGGATGAAATCATTCAATGAGCGGAATTTTTACATCTATGTTGCAGTTATGGCTTGAGATCCCAGCATTACTTGGCTATTTAAAGGGGCAAACTTTCCATAAACCCTTTTCAAAAGAAGAGGAAGCTGCTTGTATTGAACGATTTTTAGGCGGTGATGAGCAAGCGCGTCTTGACCTAATTGAACGTAATATGAGACTTGTCGCACACGTTGTAAAAAAATTCCACCCGAAGCATGAACAACTTGATGATTATATTTCCATCGGTACGATTGGTCTGATGAAAGCCGTAGAAAGTTATACGCCTGACAAAAAGACCCGTCTTGCCACTTATGCCGCCCGCTGTATCGAAAATGAAATTTTAATGCATCTGCGTACACAAAAAAAAGTGCAAAAAGATGTTTCCTTATTTGAGCCAATCGGTACAGATAAGGATGGTAACGCCCTACAAATCCGTGATCTCTTACAATGCGATGAAGAAAGTGCAACAGAAAAAATTGAACATAAAGAGCATGTTGCACAACTATATCACTATTTGCATATGCTCGACGAACGTGAGCTCGAAATCGTTACACTTCGCTATGGTCTTAACCAGCAGGATGCACTCACACAAAAGGAAATCGCTGCACGTTTAAATATTTCTCGTAGCTATGTATCTCGCATTGAAAAGCGAGCACTTATTAAACTCTATCAATTATATAAACGAGATCAAAAAATTATTGAGTAATAATAATTCAATAAATATATGACATTATTACGCAATGAATCTTGTATTTTTATCGGTACAAAAGGAGACATTTGTAGCTGACGTTTCACTTTCGCTACGAAAACATTTGCTAAAATAAAGAAAGCCCTCTTGCGTCATTAAAATGAACTGAACCCTATTTTGTAGACAGTTTAATAAAAAGGGATGTAGTTGTAAGTTAAGCCGCAATGAGATGGCTTCGGTAAGTTGCCGGAGCCATCTTTTTTAGTGTCCATTGTTTTCGTGTGTGAT